>NZ_JBAKFQ010000029.1:0-60939 GCF_053484255.1 Martelella sp. FLE1502 | reverse complement strand
TCTGTCGTGGCGACTGTCGATCACGATGGAGGCAGCCTTCTGCATCGAAGCAGTCGAGGAAGCGCTTGCTCGTTACGGCAAGCCCGACATCTTCAACACAGATCAAGGATCCCAGTTCACATCCATCGACTTCACGACCGTGCTGAAAAAAGCCGAAATCGCCATCTCGATGGACGGCAAGGGTTCGTGGCGGGACAACGTCTTCATCGAGCGGCTCTGGCGCTCGATCAAATACGAGGAGGTCTACCTCCACGCCTACAAGTCCGTGTCCGAGGCCCGCGCTGGCATCGGTCGCTATCTGACCTTCTACAACACCCGACGCCCACATTCATCCCTTGACCGGCAGACGCCGGATCAGGCTTACTTCAACGCGCTGATACCGATGACGGTGGCAGCATAATCGAGGCGGAAATCCACTTAGCAAAACGCCCGAAACTGTTCAAACAAACCGAGCCACTTCTGTTCACGAACTGCTCTCGTAGCCGGAACCCGTGCAGTTTTGCGCGGGTTTTCGTGCATTTGGAGGGGGCCCATTGCACGTAGTTTTTCTTGACGAGTTCGGCCATATCGGTCCGTTTGTATCCCGCACACATCCTAACTTCAAAACCAGCCCCGTTTTTGGGATGGCCGGATTCATGATCGACAGTAGCAACGTTCGCGCGCGGTCGACGTGGTTTCACAAGCTTAAAAGTGACGTTTTCGCATCGGAAATCAGTGAATCAGGTAAGCACCCTGGTCAGTGGGAAAAGAAGGGAAACCAAATCTTCACCAGCGCTCGTGCTTATAGGACGAAGCGTTTGGGTTTTGCGTTGATAAACGAGATAAAATCCAACGGCGGAAAAATTATATACCAAGGTATCGAAAAATACACTGATCCCGAAAAGTCAAATGGGCCTGGCCTTTATAAAACGGTCCTCAGCAAAACAATCCGCGCGGTTGATAGGAAATTTCAACCAGATAAAGAAGTTTATGCAATTATAGTAGATCAACACAACGATCGCGAAAAATTAATGGTTAGCGCTCAGCAAACTATGTATTCTCGTGTTAACGGAGCATATGGTTTAATGGAGCCGCCCTATCAGGTTGAAAGTCATCTATATCCTTCAGTACAGATGGCCGATTGGGTGTCATCGATAGTTGGATCCCTTTGGAATTACAAAACTCGCCCTGAGCAGTTTCAAGATGAATCATGGGCCGAGGCTTACTTCGAAGATCGCATCAACTCAGCAGCAACCCATAGCTCCCTACAACGAGCAGGGCTTGGACAGCAGAAGTTAGATCTCGGTTAGGTAAAGAAAAGTCTCGCGCTACGACATCTGCAACCGTTATCGGTCACATCACGCCGATTCCTGGTTGCTTTCCGGATTGAGCGCGGTGACCACGTCGGAGGGGCGGATGCTGCCGAGCGTCTTGCCGCTCTTGTCCACCACGCGCAGCACCTTGCCATCGCCGAGCGCATCCATCATCGCCGCAAGCTTGGTTTCGGCCTCGACGGTGGGCGAATCCGAATCCGCAAGCGCCTCGTCCTCGCTCATCACGTCCCGCGCGCGCAACACGCCCAGCGGGTTCACATTGGCGACGAAGTCGGCGACATAGGCGTCGGCCGGCTTGCGCACGATTTCCGACGGCGTGCCGCACTGGACGATCCGGCCGCCCTCCATGATCGCGATCCGGTCGCCGATCTTGAACGCCTCGTCGAGGTCGTGGCTGACGAATATGATGGTGCGCTTAAGGTTCCTCTGCAGCTCGATCAGCTCATCCTGAAGCCTTGTGCGGATCAGCGGATCGAGCGCGGAGAATGGCTCGTCCATCAAAAGGATCGGCGCCTCGGTGGCAAAGGCGCGGGCGAGGCCGACGCGCTGCTGCATGCCGCCCGACAATTCGCCGACGAGCTTGTCGCCCCAGTCCTGAAGCCCGACCAGCTCAAGCTGGGCCCGCGCCTTTTCGAGCCGCTCCTTCTGGCCCATGCCGGCGAATTCCAGCCCGAGCGCGACATTTTCAACGACGGTGCGCCATGGCAGCAGGCCGAATTGCTGAAACACCATGGAAACCCGCGACAGGCGGATATTGCGCAGTGTCTTGGCGTCCGCGGCCGTCACGTCGGTCATGCCGTTGCCGTCATTGACCAGCACGCGGCCCCGGCAGACCGGGTTCAGTCGGTTGACGGCCCGAAGCAGCGTCGATTTGCCGGAGCCGGACAGCCCCATCAGCACCAGAAGCTCGCCCTCGCCCACGGAAAGCGAGCAATTGTGGACGCCGAGCACTTGGCCGGTTTCCTCCTGCACCTCGGCGCGGCTCTTGCCCTCGTCCATCATCGGCAGGGCTGATTGCGGCCGGTCGCCGAACACGATGTTCACATCTTCAAAAACGACTGAATCGGCCATTACCTTTTCCTCTCGATCTTGAGAACGCGGTCAAGAATGATCGCGACGACGACGATGACGAAGCCGCTTTCGAACCCGAGCGCCGGATTGACCTGGTTGAGCGCGCGCACCACCGGCACGCCGAGCCCGTCGGCACCGACGAGGGCTGCGACTACCACCATCGACAGCGACAGCATGATGGTCTGGTTGAGGCCCGCCATGATCTGCGGCAGGGCGTAGTGGAGTTCGACCTTGGTCAGCTTCTGCCAGCCGGTGCCGCCGAAGGCGTCCGCCGCCTCAAGCAGGGGTTTGGGCACGGAAGAGACGCCGAGATAGGTGAGCCTGATCGAGGCGGGCACAACGAAGATGACCGTTGCCAGCAGGCCGGGCACCATGCCGATGCCGAAGAACACGATCGCCGGGATCAGGTAGACGAAGGGCGGCAGCGTCTGCATCAGGTCGAGGATCGGCTGCAGGACCTGATAGAGGCGGGGCCGGTGGGCCGCGAAGATGCCGATCGGAACGCCGATCGCCATGCAGATGATGCAGGACGAGATCACCAGCGCCAGGCTTTCGGTGGTTTCCTCCCAATAGCCCTGGTTGATGATGAACAAAAAGCCGAGAAAGACGAACAGCGAGACCTTCCAGTTGCGCTGCAGCCAGTAGGAGGCCGCGGTCACGATCACCGCGATCACGATCGGTCCGGGCGCCTGGAGGATCCACAGGAGCTGGTCGATCAGCCAGCCCATGACGTCTGCGAGTCCATCGAAAAACCAGCCGCCATGCATTTGCAGCCAGTCGAAAATATCCTGGGCCCATCGTCCCAGCGGGATTTTGTAATCCGTCAGCCAGTGCAAGAGACTGCTCCTTTGTTCCCCGAATTCAGTGTGTTGAACCGCGCGGCCGGCCAGGGCGACGCAATGCGGTCCGGCCCCGGCATTTTGCCTCGGGCCCGCGCCGCGATGTCCGCGGCCAAAATATCATCATCGAAAAAGGAAAGCCCGGAAAGCGTTGGCTTGCCGGGCTTGGAGTATTTTAGAGACCGAGCGATTTCTTGACCGCCGGCAGCCCCGGTTCACCGGAGGTGGTGGTCACGCCTTCGAGCCAGGCGTCAAGGGCATCCGGATTGGCCTTGATCCATTCGGCGGTGGCGTCGCCCTCGTTTTCGCCGTCGTTCAGGATCTTGCCCATGACTTCGTTTTCCATCGGCAGGGTGAACTTCAGGTTTTCAAGCAGCTTGGCGACATTCGGGCACTCTTCGGCATAGCCCTTGCGGGTGACGGTGCGCACGATGCCTTCGCCGCCGAAGAAATCCTCGCCGCCGGTGAGGTATTTCAGCGAATAGCTGGCGTTCATCGGATGCGGCTCCCAGCCGAGGAAGACGATCGGCTGTTCCTGGCGGTATTTGCGGCCGACCATCGCGAGCATTCCCTGCTCGGAGCTTTCGACGACCTCGAAGCCCTCAAGACCGTGCTTGTTCTCGTCGATCAGCGAAACCAGATAGGCATTGCCTTCATTGCCGGGCTCGATGCCGTAGATCTTGTGGTCGAGCTCGTCAGCGAACTTGGCAATGTCGCCATAGGTCTTCAGACCCTTTTCATAGGTGTAAGTCGGCACCGCGAGCGTGTATTTCGTACCCTCGAGATTGGTGGCGATAACATCGATTTCGCCTTCATCGGTGTAGGGGGTAATGGCGCTGGTCTGCGCCGGCATCCAGTTGCCGAGGAAGACATCGACATCGTCGCTCTTCAGCGAGGCGAAGGTGACCGGAACGGACAGGACCTTGACGTCAACCTTGTAGCCGAGGCCTTCCAGCAGGTGCTTGGCGGTTGCCGTGGTGGTGGTGATATCGGTCCAGCCGACATCGGAGAAGCTGACGCTATCGCAGGCGGTTGCTTCCTGCGCCTTGGCGGCGCCGGCGGAAAGGGCGGTCGCGGCGGCAAGCGCGGCGAGGGTCAGTTTCAAGTTATAAGACATGTCAGCGTTTCCTTTCGGTTCGTTTGTCGAAGGCCGTGATGGATCGTTCGGCGTGTCAAAATAAACTGGCGGCTTCCTTGATTGATCGGTCAATCAATATAACATATGATAAGTCATGTAAACGGCGGGTTGCCCAGAAATTCGCCAGACAGCGCCAGTGAGCATTTTTTCAGCGGGTTCAGCCAATGCCTAAGATCGGAATGGAAGCCATACGTCGCGAAGCGCTTGTACGTGCGGCCATCACCGAAGTCGGCGAGGTCGGCATGGTCGAGGTTACGGTCGCCAAGATCGCCAAGCGGGCGGGCGTTTCGCCTGCGCTCGCGCATCACTATTTCGGCTCCAAAGAAAAGATCCTGTTTGCGGCCATGCGCCGTATCCTTGACGAGTTCGGCAGTTCGGTCAAGGCCCGCTACAAGGATGCGACGACGCCCAGAGAGCGGCTTGAGGCGATCATCGAGGCCTCGTTCGGGCCGGATCAGTTCGACCCCGCTGTTGTGGCCGCATGGCTCGCCTTTTACGTCCAGGCCCAGCAGAAGGGCGATGCCAGCCGGCTGCTCTCGATCTATGAGGCGCGGCTGCGCTCCAACCTGGTCTATGCGCTGCGCCAGCTTGTGCCCCTCGAAGCCGCCCGGCGGATTGCCACCGGGCTCGGCTCCCTGATCGACGGCTTTTACCTGCGCGCCGCGCTGAAGGATTTCGGCATGAGCCGGAGCGATGCCGTCGCCATGACGCTGGAATATCTCGAACTCACGCTCGCCAAGGAGATGTCTTCATGAGTGCGCGACCGAACATTCTCGTTTTGATGGTCGACCAACTTGCCGGCACGCTGTTTCCAGACGGCCCGGCCGATTTTCTGCATACCCCCAACCTGAAGAAGCTCGCCGCCCGCTCGGCGCGGTTCCAGAACGCCTATACCGGCTCGCCGCTCTGCGCGCCGGCGCGGGCCTCCTTCATGGCCGGCCAGCTTCCGCGTCGCACAAGGGTCTATGACAATGCGGCCGAATTTGCCCCCGATATCCCAACCTATGCCCATCACCTGCGCCGCGCCGGCTACCAGACGTCGCTTTCCGGCAAGATGCATTTCGTCGGTCCCGACCAGATGCACGGCTTCGAGGAGCGGCTGACCACCGATGTCTATCCCGCCGATTACGGCTGGACGCCGGATTACCGCAAGCCCGGCGAGCGGATCGACTGGTGGTATCACAATATGGGCTCGGTCACCGGCGCCGGCATTGGCGAGATCACCAACCAGCTCGAATATGATGACGAGGTCGCCTATGAGGCGGTGCGCAAGATCTACGATCTCGGCCGTCGCAAGGAAGACCGGCCGTTCATGCTGACGGTCTCGTTCACCCATCCGCACGACCCCTATGTGGCGCGCAAGAAATACTGGGACCTCTACGAGGATTGCGACCATCTCGATCCCGAAATCGGCACCCTCGATTACGATCAGCAGGACAATCACGCCAGGCGCATTCTCGATGCCAATGACTGGCACAAGGCGACGATCGACAAGCAGGATATCCGCAATGCGCGGCGGGCCTATTTCGCCAATGTCTCCTATATCGATGACAAGATCGGCGAGATCCTGGAGGCGCTCGACAGCGTCGGCTACGGCGAGGATACTGCGATCGTGTTCGTCTCCGACCATGGCGACATGCTGGGCGAGCGCGGGCTGTGGTACAAGATGAGCTTCTACGAGGGCTCGGCCCGCGTGCCGCTGATGGTGGCGGCCCCCGGCGTTGAACCCGGTCTCGTCAAGACGCCCGCCTCCTCGATCGACATCACGCCCACGCTTGCCGATATCGCCGGCATCGATCTTGGCGAGATAGAACCGTGGGTCGATGGCGAAAGCCTGTTGCCGATCGCGCGCGGTGCCGAACGCAAGCTTCCGGTGCGCATGGAATATGCGGCCGAAGCCTCTCAGGCTCCGCTGGTCTCGATCCGCGAGGGCCGGTTCAAGTATAATCACTGCGAGCTCGACCCGCCCCAGCTCTTTGACCTTGAGGCCGATCCGCACGAGTTGAACAACCTCGCCGACGATCCGACCCATGCCGAAACGGCGGCGGATTTCGCGGCCAAGGTGCGGCAGTTCTGGGACATGAAGGCCTATGACGACGAGGTGCGCGAAAGCCAGGCGCGCCGCCATGTCGTCTATGAGGCGCTTCGGGCCGGGCACTACCGTCCCTGGGATTTCCAGCCGTTCAAGGATGCCTCCGAGCGCTTCATGCGCAATCACATGGATCTCAACATACTCGAGGCCAGCCAGCGTTGGCCGCGTGGGGAGTAAACTATGCGGGCTCAGCCGAAAGCAAGCCATTTCATCGACGGCGAATACGTGGAAGACGCGGCCGGCAAGGCATTTGAAAGCGTCTATGCCGCGACCGGCGAGGTGATCGCCACGCTGCATAGCGCCACCCCGGCAATCATCGACAAGGCGATGGCATCCGCCGCGCGCGCGCAGCAGGAATGGGCGTCGTGGCTGCCGGTCGAGCGCGCCCGGGTGCTTCGGCGCGCAGCCGATATCATCCGTGAACGCAACGAGGCGCTCTCCGAACTCGAAACGCTCGACACCGGAAAGGCCATTCAGGAAACGCTGGTGGCCGATGCGACGTCGGGGGCGGACAGTCTCGAATGGTTTTCCGCGCAGGCCGCCTCGCTTTCCGGCGAAAGCGTGCCGCTGGGCGATGCCTTTGCCTATACGGTGCGCGAGCCGCTTGGCGTCTGCGTCGGCATCGGGGCGTGGAACTATCCGACCCAGATCGCCTGCTGGAAGGCCGCGCCCGCGCTTGCCTGCGGCAATGCCATGGTTTTCAAACCCTCCGAAATGACGCCGCTTTGCGCGCTGAAGCTTGCCGAGATCTTCATCGAGGCCGGCGCGCCGAAGGGGCTGTTCAACGTGGTGCAGGGCTTCGGCGATGTTGGCGCGGCGCTTGCGACCCACAAGGACACCGCCAAGGTCTCGCTCACCGGCTCGGTGCCGACCGGCGGCAAGGTCTATGCCGCGGCCGCTTCGGGCATGCGCCATGTGACCATGGAGCTCGGCGGCAAGTCGCCGCTGGTGGTGTTCGAGGATGCCGATCTGGAAGATGCGATCGGCGGCGCGATGCTCGGCAATTTCTACTCCACCGGCCAGATCTGCTCCAACGGCACGCGGGTGTTCGTGCAGAAATCGATCCTGGAGAAATTCCTGGCGCGGCTTGCCGAGCGTACCAAGGCGATCCGCCTCGGCGATCCGCTCGATCCCGAAACCCATCTCGGCCCGCTGATCTCCGAAGGCCAGCGCGAAAAGGTGATGGGCCACATCGAAAAGGGCAAGGCGGAAGGCGCGCGGCTTGTGATCGGCGGCGGCGTTCCGGCAGGCGATGGCTTTGCGAAGGGCAGCTATGTCGAGCCGACCGTGTTTGCCGATGTCACCGACGACATGACGATCGCGCGCGAGGAAATCTTCGGGCCGGTGATGAGCGTGCTCGCCTTCAACACCGAGGATGAGGTGGTCGAACGCGCCAACGGCACGGAATTCGGCCTGGCCGCTGGCCTGTTCACCAAGGATATCTCCCGCGCCCACCGCGTGGCAGGCAAGCTCGCCGCCGGCATCTGCTGGATCAACACCTACAATCTGACGCCCGTCGAAATCCCCTTCGGCGGCGTGAAGCATTCGGGCTTTGGCCGGGAGAACGGCAGGGCGGCGATGGAATTCTATTCCCAGGTGAAGACGGTGCATGTGGCGCTGGGCAGGGTGGATAGTCCGTATTGAGAGACTCTCCTCTCCAATCTCCCCCTTGAGGGCGAGATGCCCCGACAGGGGCAGAGTGTGAAGGGTGGTTTTTCGCGATAGTCCCTCCTTCTCCTCCGGCGTCATCCTCGGGCTTGACCCGAGGATCCAACCACGTCGGTCGCGAGCGGAGCAGGCGGGTCTTGCCGTGAAATACCCTAGGGGACAGCCGGTGCGCGTCTCGTGTGGAAAGGTGATTAGATCCTCGGGTCAAGCCCGAGGATGACGCAGAGAGGGGAGAGGGTGCCGGCTAACGAGGGGCCGGTTAAGGGCCGCAAGCGGCGTCTCGTAGAACACTTGCCCACTGCGGCAATGAAAGGGTCTAAATTGGCTGAAGCAGATTTTGTCATCGTGGGTTCCGGTTCGGCAGGCGCGGCCATGGCCTATCGCCTCTCGGAAGACGGGAAATATTCGGTGCTGGTGCTGGAATATGGCGGCACGGATATCGGGCCGTTCATCCAGATGCCGGCGGCGCTCTCCTATCCGATGAACATGAAGCGCTATGACTGGGGCTTTACCTCTGAGCCGGAGCCCAACCTCGGCAACCGGCGGCTCGCCACTCCGCGCGGCAAGGTGATCGGCGGATCGTCTTCGATCAACGGCATGGTCTATGTGCGCGGCCACGCGATGGACTTCGACCACTGGGCCGAGAGCGGCGCCGCCGGCTGGGGCTATGCCGACGTGCTGCCCTATTTCAAGCGCATGGAAAACTGGCATGACAGCGGCCATGGCGGCGATCCGTCCTGGCGCGGCAATGCCGGTCCGCTGCACGTCACCCGCGGCCCGCGCAAGAACCCGCTGTTCCATGCCTTCGTCGAGGCAGGCAAACAGGCAGGTTTCGAACTGACCGACGACTATAACGGCGAGAAGCAGGAAGGCTTCGGGCCGATGGAACAGACGGTGTGGAAAGGCCGGCGCTGGTCGGCGGCGAACGCCTATCTGAAGCCGGCGCTGAAGCGCGAGAACCTCGACCTTATCCGCTGTTTTGCCCGCAAGGTGGTGATCGAGAACGGCCGCGCCGTCGGCGTCGAGATCGAGCGCGGCGGCAGGGTCGAAACGGTCCGGGCGCGCCGCGAGGTGATCATCGCCGCCTCCTCGATCAACACGCCGAAACTGCTGCTGGTGTCAGGCATCGGACCGGCTGCGGAGCTGGCCGCGCATGATATTCCGGTGGTCGCCGATCGTCCCGGTGTCGGCAAGAACCTGCAGGACCATCTGGAGGTCTATATCCAGCAGGCGAGCACTCAGCCGATCACGCTCTACAAGCACTGGAACCTGTTCGGAAAGGCGCTGGCGGGCGCAGAGTGGCTGTTCTTCAAGAGCGGCATCGGCGCCTCGAACCAGTTCGAAAGCGCCGCCTTCCTGCGCTCGGCGGCGGGCGTCGACTACCCCGATATCCAGTATCATTTCCTGCCGATGGCGGTGCGCTATGATGGCAAGGCGGCGGCGGAAGGCCACGGTTTCCAGGCCCATGTCGGGCCGATGCGCTCGCCCTCGCGCGGCGAAATCACGCTGAAAAGCGCCGATCCGGCCGAGGACCCGAAGATCGTGTTCAACTATATGAGCCATGAAAAGGACTGGGCCGATTTCCGCCGCTGCGTGCGCCTCACCCGCGAAATCTTCGCGCAACCCGCCTTCGATCCCTATCGCGGCAAGGAAATCCAGCCGGGCTCCGATATCCAGAGCGATGACGAGATCGACGGCTTCATCCGCGAGCATGCCGAAAGCGCCTACCATCCCTGCGGCACGGCCAAGATGGGGGCGGCCAGCGACCCGATGGCGGTGGTCGATCCCGAATGCCGGGTCATCGGCGTCGATGGACTGCGGGTTGCCGACAGCTCGATCTTCCCGCGCATCACCAACGGCAATCTCAACGCGCCGTCGATCATGGTCGGCGAAAAGGCCAGCGACCACATCCTCGGCCGCCATCCGCTTGCGCCGGAAAATGCCGAGCCGTGGATGAACCCGCGACGGCACACGTCGGACCGATAGGCGAACCGCCACTTACCTTTATGATTTTCAATAGTTATTTCTGAGACCGAATGCCCCAGGCCGGCGTTCGGTCCAGGCCTCCCTGCGCGCCGGTTCCGCCGTGACGCGGCTATTCGTCCATCGCAAAAACCTGTTTTGCGGGCGCTTGACGAACCCAATTTCCATATTCTATAGAATATAGAACACGCAACGCGGAGGAGGAGCAAGTCGTGAAAAGCATGATTGGAGGAAAGGGTGCCGCAAGAAGGCGCGTGCTCAAGGGGATGGCCACGTCTTTGGTGCTGGCGGCAATGCCGCTCGCTGCGGCCCATGCGCAGGAGGGCCTCGGTTCGCCGGGCGAGCCGGTCGAAATCAAGATCATGGCCAATGAGGCATTCGCCAATACCTGGCAGACCATTCTGGTTCCGGAATTCAACAAGAAGTTCCCGAATGTCGAGGTGCGCATCGACGGCGTTCCCTATACGGAACTGCTCGCCAAGATGATGCTCGATGCCACGAGCCCCGATCCGGAATATGATATCCTGCTGGCGGATGATCCGTGGGTGCCGCAGCTCGCCTCAATCGGCGCGCTGATGGATCTCAAGGGCGACGAGATCGCCGCGATCACCGACGCGGATTACGACTGGGACGATTTCAACGCCGCGCCGCTCGCCGCCGGCGAATGGGATGGCGTCCAGTATGCGGTCCCGGTCCGCTCCAACATGCTGTTGATGTTCTACAACCGCTCGCTCTATGACAAGGCCGGCGTGCCTGAGCCGACGCCGGAACTCACCTGGACGCAATTCTTCGAAAATGCGCCAAAGCTGGTTCAGGATACCGATGGCGACGGCAAGGTCGATGCCTGGGCGATCGATACCTATTTCGTGCGCGACCCGCTGACGCCGACCATCTGGCAGGCGATTCTCAACGCCAATGGCGGCAGCCTGCTCGATGATGACGGCAACCCCGCCTTTGCAAACGATGTCGGTGTCGCCTCGCTGGAAACCCACAAGCGCCTGCTCGACTATGCGCCGCCCGGCGGCCTCAGCCATGGCTTCTCGGAATCGCTCCAGGCCTTCCGCCAGGGCGCGGTCGCCAACATGATCACCTGGGGCAGCGTCTACAAGTCGACCGCCGTCGATCCGCAGTCGACGACGCTGACCACCGATGAGGTCGGCATTCAGGTGCTTCCGGTCGGCGATGTCCGCGCCGGCACGCATCGCGGCATCTGGATTGCCGGCATCAGCAGCAAGACGGAACATCCCGAGGCGGCATGGGCCTTCCTCCAGTGGCTGACCTCCAAGGAGGGCGAGAGCGTAAACGCCGCGCTGGTCGGCTCGTTCCCGGCCCGCAAGTCGACGCTTTCCGGAGAGCCGAGCGAACCATGGTTGGCGCCGGTCTATGCCACGCTGCAGAATGCCTATGAAGTAGCCGAAGAGGGCCAGATGTGGCGCATCCGCAGTCCGAAATCGGATGCCGCCCAGCAGGTTCTTGCGGATGAAGTGGCCCGCGCGCTTGCTGGTCAGGCGACTGCGCAGGAGGCGCTCGATACCGCCTCCAAGAAAATCTCCAGGGTGCTGAACTAGGCCGTTCAGCCAAACGAGACGGATGCGGGCCTTCCCGCATCCGCCGCCGAACTTCCAGAATTTTATAACAGCTTTTGCCGGCGGAGACGCGGCGCGAGCGAGATCGTGTCGATGCTTTCGGCATCGAATGCCTGGGTCGGAGATATCCGCGCCCATACCGACTGAGGACCATGATGCCAACGAAGGCCATAATCAGTGACGTCAAGACGCTGTCCTGCAGCAATTCCTGGCGCAACTACAATTTCCTGAAGATCACCACCGAGGACGGGATCGTCGGCTGGAGCGAGTTCGACGAGTATTTCGGCTCTCCCGGCGTCGGCGCGGCGATCAACCAGATTTCGCCGCGCATGATCGGCAAGAGCGCGATGCATCACGAGCATATCCGCGAGGACCTGCGCAATGTCACGCGGCCCGGCTCCGGCGGCGTGGTCGGCCAGGCGCTGGGGGCGATCGAGAATGCGCTGCTCGACATCAAGGCCAAGGCGCTGGACGTGCCCTGCCATGTTCTGCTCGGCGGCAAGGTGCGCGACAGGATCCGGGTCTACTGGTCGCATTGTGTTTCCTATCGCACCCGCACCCAGCATTTCTCGCCCGGCATCACCGATATCGATGGCGTGAGGCAGATTGCCCGCGAAGTCGGGGAAAAGGGGTTTTCGGCGCTCAAGACCAATATCTTCCGCTATGACGCCGAGGGTCGGATCGAGCCCTGGTCGCCCGGCTTCGGCCGTCCCTACGAGACCGGTCGCAATGTCGAGCGCAAGACGCTTGCGGGCCTGCGCCAGCATCTCGAGATCATGCGGGAAGCCGCCGGCCCCGACATCGACATGCTGCTCGACCTCAATTTCAACGCCAAGACCGACGGTTATCTGAAGATCCTGCGCGAAATCGACGACCTCGACCTGTTCTGGGTCGAACTCGATACGCTCGATCCCGAGGCGCTGGCCTATATCCGTTCGCAGAGCCGGCACCCGATCGCCTCGTGCGAGACCCTGATTGGTCTGCAGCAGTTCCTGCCCTTCTTCCGCGCCCAGGCCGTCGATGTCGCGATCATCGATACGCCCTGGAACGGCGTCTGGCAGTCGATGAAGATCGCCGCTGCGGCCGAGGCCTACGAAACCAATGTCGCCTGCCACAATTTCTATGGTCATCTGTGCACGATGATGAACGCGCATTTCTGCGCGGCGGTGCCGAACCTGACGATCATGGAAACCGATATCGACCGGATCGGCTGGGACGCGGAAATTTTCACCCACCTGCCGGAATTCAAGGACGGCTATCTCATCCTTCCCGACAGGCCCGGCTGGGGCACGGAACCGATCGAGGCGGCGCTTGCCAAATATCCGCCGGTTCCAGGCGCCGGCATGTGGCAGCGCACCGAAGCCTCGAGGCTTTCGGTATAACGGCAGGTGAGGGGAGGCGCGGGCTTCGATCATGAATGAGAAAGTGGATGTCCTCATCATCGGCGCGGGCGCGTCCGGCGCGGCCGTGGCCTGGAGCCTTGCCGAAACCAGGATGCGCATCCTGTGCCTGGATCAGGGAGACTGGCAGAACACGTCCGACTTCCCCAGCAACGGGCGGGACTGGGAGGCGCGCCTGACGGAGGATTTTGCCCTCAGCCCCAACCGGCGGCGGCTTGCCGCCGACTATCCGGTCAATGATGATGATTCGCCGATCAAGATATCCAATTTCAACGGCGTCGGCGGCGGCACCATCCTTTACGCAGGACATTACCCCCGGCTCCACCCTTCCGATTTCAGGGTCCGCAGCCTGGATGGCGTGGCCGATGACTGGCCGATCGACTACGAGACGCTGGAGCCTTTCTTCGCGCTCAACGACCGGATGATGGGCGTTGCCAGCCTGGCGGGCGATCCGGCCTATCCCGAGAAAGATCAGGTCATGGGTCCGATCCCGCTTGGCCGCACGGGTCAGCTGCTGGGCAAGGCCATGAACGATCTCGGCTGGCACTGGTGGCCGTCGGATGCGGCGATTGCGACGCGCGAATATGAGGGCCGCGCACCCTGCATCAATCTCGGCCAATGTGGCTCCGGTTGCGCCCAGGGCGCCAAGGGCACGACCGATCTGACCTACTGGCCGGAAGCGCAGCGCGCGCGCGTCGAGATACGGCCGCGCTGTCGCGTCAGCCGGATCGAGACCGGCCCGGACGGCATGGCGACGGGCGCCCACTATTTCGACGCGGACGGCAAGGAACAGTTCCAGCCGGCCGAGATCGTGATCCTTGCCTGCAACGGCATCGGCACGCCGCGCCTGCTGCTGAACTCGGCGTCCGGCCGTTTTCCCGATGGCCTCGCCAATTCCAGCGGCCTCGTCGGGCGCAACCTGATGCTCCACCCCTATGCCCAGATACGCGGCCATTTCGACCAGCCGATGGATGGCCATCGCGGCTCGCCGATCTGCATCTGGAGCCACGAATTCTACGAGACCGACGCGGCACGCGGCTTCGTGCGCGGCTATTGCTATCAGTTTTCGCGCGGCATGGGCCCGGTCCGCACGGCAACGACCGGCATGGCGGACGGCCTGCTGCCCTGGGGCGAGGATCATCACGATGCCTTCCGCCGGCTGTTCGGCCACAGCGCCGGCATGCTGGCGATCTGCGAGGATCTGCCGGAGGCGCACAATCGCGTCACGCTCGATCCCGATCTCAAGGATGTCGACGGCATTCCCGCGCCGAAGATCAGCTACCGGCTGAGCGAGAATTCGCGCCTCATGCTCGACCATTCTGTCGCGCGCGGCATCGAGATACTGGAAGCCGCCGGTGCCCGCGACATCACCACCCGGTCGCCGCTGCCCTATGCCGGCTGGCATCTGATGGGCACGGCGCGAATGGGCACGGACCCGGAGCGTTCCGTCGTCAACGAATGGGGCCGCAGCCATGATGTGAAGAACCTGTTCATCGTCGACGGCAGCGTTTTCGTCACCTCCGGCGGCGTCAACCCGACCTCGACGATCCAGGCGGTGGCGCTCTACGTCGCCGACCAGATCAAGACCCGCCTCTACGAGCTTTTCGATTGAACCGGCCATGACAAAGACGATCACAGACCGTACGGAACCGCCGCCCTTCGAGGACGATAACAAGACGCTGCTTGCGATCATCGGACACATGATCCCGGCAAGCGCGCGCCACGGCGTGCCTGGCGCCGATGATCCGGCGATCTATGCCGATATCCTGCGTTCCGTCGGCCGTGACCGGCAGGCGCTGGCAGAGGCGCTGGCGGCGGTCGAGGCGCGAGCCGGGACCGGCTTTGCCGCGCTTTCGCGCGAGGAGCAGGCCACGATCCTGCGGGACTTCCGCACCGATGAGCCGGCGCTTGCCGGCGTGATGGAGGCCGTCACCGCGCGCTGCTATTATCGCGATGACAGGGTCATGGCGTCGATCGGCATCGAGGTCCGTCCGCCTTTTCCGGAAGGATATGTGATCGAGGAAGGGGACTTGTCGCTGCTTGATCCGGTGCGGGCGCGCGGGCCGATCTGGCGTTCGCCCTGAACCCGGCGCACCGGCGACAGCGAGAAAGACCCCGTCGGATGACGGGACGAGAAAGCATGAGGGAGGAGACCGGGATGACGACTGAGACTGCATTGCGCCGCGATGCCGCAGATGGCGGGGCCGCCCGCCGCGCCCGGCGGCATGCGCTCGCCGACCTTCTGACCCGCTGGTCGTTCCTGATGCCGAGCATGCTGGTGCTGATCGTCATGCTGGCCTATCCGATCTTCTATACGATCGAGATCAGCTTCTCCTCCTTCGATCTCGCGAGCTTCAGCGCCGATCAATGGGTCGGCTGGGAGAATTACCGCGAGGTGATCGGCGACTACCGGTTCTGGGAATCGCTGAAGGTCACGCTGATCTATCTGGTGATCGCCCTGCCGCTGCAGGTCGTGCTCGGCTTCGGCATCGCCTATCTGATCAATGCCGAGTGGTGGGGCCGTGGCATATTGCGCGCGCTGTTCATCATTCCGATGGTCGTTGCCCCCGTGGTCGCCGGCGGCATGTGGCGGATGATCCTCGATCCGCTCTGGGGCATCGCCAATTACTGGCTCGGCCTTGTCGGCCTCGGCCCGCTCGACTGGTTCGGCGATGCCAGGCTCGCCATGGCCTCGATCATCATCATCGACACATGGCGCTGGACGCCGTTCATCGTGCTGATCGCCACCGCCGCGCTGCTTGCCCTGCCCAAGGATGTGTTCGAGGCCGCCAGGATCGACGGCGCCGGCTGGTGGTCCACGCTCTGGTCGGTCGCCGTGCCGCTGCTGGTGCCCGTGATCGCGGCCACCTTCGTCATCCGCTGGCTCGGCGCGGTCAAGATGTTCGACATCGTGCTTGCCGCCACCTATGGCGGGCCGGGCAAGGCCACCAATGTCATCAACCTGTTCATCTACGAGGAGGCATTCCGCTCGCTGCGCTTTGCCGAATCCGCAGCGATGGCCGTGATCGTGCTGATCCTGACCATGGTGCTGACCGGGATATTCCTCCGCGGCAGTCGCAAGCTGGAGGAATTGTTTTGAGCGCCCCCGTCCCATCGTCAGCACCCGCTAGCGCGTTCGGGCACAGGCTGCGGATCGCCGCCGCCATCCTCGTCAGCCTGTTCTTCCTGTTTCCGATCTACTGGATGGTGCTGACCTCGTTCAAGCAGCAGGTGGACATCTTCACCAATCCGCCGACCTTCTTCTTCACCCCGACGCTTGCGACCTACAAGGAATATATCGCGCGCGCCGATATCGTGCGGCGGCTGATCAACACCGTCATCGTCGCCACCGGCTCCGGTCTGCTGTCGATCGTGGTCGGCACCATGGCGGGTTATGCGCTTGCCCGCATCCGGCTGCGCGGGGCCGGCACGATCGGTCTGCTGATCCTGTTGTCGCGCGGCGTGCCGCCGATCGCGCTGGCGGTGCCGATGTTCTTGGTCGCCCGCAAGTTCGGCCTGACCGACAAGCACATCACCCTGATCCTTGCCTACAGCACATTCCTGATTCCCTATGTGATGTGGCTGATGCGCAGCTTCTTCCTGTCGTTGCCGAAGGAGCTTGAGGAATCCGCCATGATCGACGGATGCTCGCGCTATGGCGCCTTCTTCAAGATCATCCTGCCGATCTCGCTGCCCGGCCTGCTCTCGACGCTGATCTTCAGCATGATTCTGGCCTGGGAGGAACTGCTGTTCGCGCTCGTGCTCACAAACCGCAACGCCTCGACCATACCGGTCGCGATTGCCGGTATTGCCGGCGACACGGTCAACGGCGCGAACTGGGGCGCGCTCACCGCCGTTGGCACGATCACCGTCGTTCCGGTGGTGATCTTCGCGCTTCTGGTGCAGAAGTGGCTTATCAAGGGCTTGGCGGACGGCGCGACCAAGGGATAATTGCGCCGGAGCCTCAAAACCGGAACTGGACGGAAACCATGGACCACCCGAAGACCTACATGACCAAGGCCGAACATGCCCGGCAGCATATCCAGGAGATGGTGCTTTCCGGAACGGTCGGGCCGGGCGACAGGATCACCACGCGGGAGGTGTCGCTTGCGCTCGGCATCAGCGAGACGCCGATCCGCGAGGCGATCCGCAGTCTTGCTTCCGATGGCTGGCTGGAGGTGCAGAACCATATCGGCGCCGTGGTGCAGGGCCTGCGCGCCGAGCAGATCCGCGAGATCAGCGCCCTGCGCGGTCTGATATGCGGGCTTGCGGTGGAGCTCGGCGCCCGGAATTTCGATGCCGAACGGCTGGCGAAGATCGACGAGAACATCGCGGTCTCGGCCACGGCGCTGGAAGCCGAGGATTTCGACCTGTTCGGGGCCAAGAACTACGAGTTTCACCTGCTGCTCTGCGACAACCCGGAATCGCCTTGGTGCCGCAGGCTGCTTGAAAACATGCATGGCCTGATGTCGGCCCAGCGCCACGGCATCCCGCCGCAGCCGGGACGGCTCGCCGATGCCCTGGAAGAGCATAAGGCCATCCGCGACCGTCTGCGCGAGGGCGATTTCACGGCAGCGGCAGCCCTGGTGAACCAGCACGAAAAGAAAACCGGCGATTTCCTGATCGATCTGATCGAGGCCGCGCCGGCCAAGGACGCGAACCGGCGGGCCGAGGGCCGCCGCGCTTCCGCGCCATAAATCAGCCGCGCCGTAAGGGGCGGCAAAGGGAGGAGTTTTGGAATGGGTACGGTTCAAATCCGCAATGTGCGCAAATCCTACGGTGCGGTCGAGGTGTTGCACGGCGTCTCGATCGATATCGAGGATGGCGAATTCGTCGCGCTGGTCGGTCCCTCCGGGTGCGGAAAATCGACCCTTCTCAGAATGATCGCCGGCCTTGAAGGCATTACCGGCGGCGACATCGTCATCGGCGACCGCGTGGTCAACCATATCGCGCCGAAGGATCGCGACATCGCCATGGTGTTCCAGAACTACGCGCTCTATCCGCACAAGAACGTCCGCGACAATATGGGCTTCGCGCTGAAACAGCGACGCGTGCCGAAAGCGGAGATCGAGCGGCGCGTCGGCGATGCCGCGCGCATTCTCGGGCTCGAGCCGCTGCTTGAGCGCAAGCCGCGGCAATTGTCCGGCGGCCAGCGCCAGCGCGTCGCCATGGGCCGCGCCATCGTGCGCGATCCCAACGTGTTCCTGTTCGACGAGCCGCTCTCCAATCTTGACGCCAAGCTCCGCGTGCAGATGCGCTCCGAGATCAAGGAGCTGCACCAGCGGCTGAAGACCACGACCATCTATGTGACCCACGACCAGATCGAGGCGATGACGCTGGCCGATCGCGTCGTGGTCCTGAACGGCGGCGTGATCGAGCAGGAAGGCCCGCCGCTCGAGCTTTACGACAAGCCGGCCAGCCTGTTCGTCGCGGCCTTCATCGGCTCGCCGCCGATGAACTTCCTGCAGGGCGATATCGTCGCCGGGAACGGGCTGAAGCTCGCCGACGGGCGGATATTGCCGCTGCCCGCCGCCGATCCGAAGGGGCGGCAGCGCGTCACCGTCGGCGTCCGGCCCGAGCATTTCGTGCTTGCCGAAAGCGGCTGGCCGGCGATGGTCACGATTGTCGAGCCGACGGGTTCGGAAACCCAGATCACGGCCCGCCTTGCCGACGAGGTTATCCGCATCCTGGTGCGCGGGCGCACGGATGCGGAGCCGGGCGATACGATCCATCTTCAGGTCGCGCCGGATGCGGTCCATTTCTTCGATGCCGCCCCGGTGCCGGAACTGGCGCTGGAAGATCCGGTGTGACCGCTCGAAAGGAAAAGACCCATGCTTGAACTCAGCAATTTCTATATTGACGGTCGTTGGACGCCAGCGACTTCGACAGCAAGCCACACGCTGGTCGACGCCACCACCGAACAGCCCTTCGGCACGGTCGCGCTCGCCGGTAAAGACGAGGTCGATGCCGCGGTTATGGCCGCCAAGCGCGCCTTTCCGGCATGGGCGGAGAGCGATCCAGAAGTGCGGATCGCGCTCGTCAGGCGCATCCACGACATCTATGCCGGTCGCGTCGAAGAAATGGCGCGCGTCATCTCTCAGGAAATGGGCGCGCCGATCGAGCTTGCCCGCACGCGCCAGGCGGCGGCAGGCTTGCGCCATATGATCAATTTTCTTTCCGCCATGGAGCATTTCGATTTCGAAAGGCTGCTCGGGCCGCATGCCCCGGATGATCGCATCCTGATGCAGCCGATCGGCGTCGTCGGCCTGATCACGCCGTGGAACTGGCCGATGAGCCAGGTTGCGCTGAAAGTCATACCGGCGCTGCTTGCCGGCTGCACCATGGTGCTGAAGCCGTCGGAGCTCGCGCCGCTGTCCTCCAACCTGCTCGCCGAGATCATTCACGAGGCCGGCGCGCCCGCTGGCGTCTTCAATCTCGTTCAGGGCGATGGCGCGACGGCTGGCGCGCGGCTTGTCGAGCATCCCGATGTCGCGATGATCAGCTTTACCGGGTCGACGCGCGCAGGCGCCAGCATCATGCGCGGCGCGGCCGACAGCTTCAAACGCGTCGCGCTGGAACTGGGCGGCAAGGGCGCCAACCTCATCTTCGCCGATGCGGACGAGGATGCCGTCGCGCGCGGCGTGCGGCAATGCTTCATCAACAGCGGCCAGAACTGCAACGCCCCGACCCGGATGCTGGTCGAGCGTTCGGTCTACGAGACCGCCGTGGAAAAGGCGCGCGATGCGGCCAATGCGATCGCGGTTGGCCCCTCATCAGCCGAGGGCGCGCATATGGGGCCGGTGATCTCGAAGGGACAGTTCGACAAGATCCAGAACCTGATCGAAACCGGCATTCGCGAGGGCGCGCGGCTGGTCGCGGGCGGGACCGGCCTGCCGGCCGGCTTCAACCGCGGCTATTTCGTTCAGCCGACGGTGTTCGCCGATGTCGACAACGCCATGACCATCGCGCGCGAGGAGATTTTCGGCCCCGTTCTCAGCATCATTCCGTTTGCCGATGAGGAAGAGGCGGTGGCGATCGCCAACGACACCCGCTACGGCCTCACCAATTATGTCCAGAGCGGCGACGGCGCGCGGCGCAACCGGCTGGCGCGGCTGCTGCGCTCCGGCATGGTCGAGATGAACGGAGAGCCGCGCGGCGCCGGATCGCCCTTTGGCGGCGTCGGCCATTCGGGCGGCGCGCGCGAGGGCGGCATCTGGGGGCTGGAGGAATACATGACCGTGAAATCGGTCTCCGGCTGGTCGTCGTAACCACGCCGATGTGACCCTGGCGGCGATGGCAGCCAAGAAACGCTGCCCAACAAAAAACCCGGCCTCACGACCGGGTTTTTTTAATTCAGAACTTGCTCCGCCGCTCAGTTGGCCGGCTGCTGCACCTTGGCGCGGGCCTGTTCCTCGGCCATGCGCTTCTGGAACATCTGCGCGAAGTCGATCGGGTCGACCAAGAGCGGCGGGAAGCCGCCATTGCGGGTGGCGTCGGCGACGATCTGGCGGGCGAAGGGGAACAGCAGGCGCGGGCATTCGATGAACAGCATCGGCAGCACGTGCTCCTTCGGGAAGTCAGCCACGCGGAATACGCCGCCATAGACCAGTTCGCACAGGAACATCGGCTTGTCGTTCGACTTGGCTTCCGCCTTCAGCGACAGCAGCACGTCGTAGGTGTCGTCGCCGAGCGGATTGGCGTTGACATTGACGGAGATGTTGATCGCCGGCTGGGCGTCGCGCTTCTGCAGCGAGGCGGGAGCTCCCGGATTTTCGAAGGAAAGATCCTTGATGTACTGGGTGAGAATGCTCAGTGCAGGGCTCGGCTTCTTTTCCGCCGCTCCGTTTTCCTCGGCCATTGCGCGTCCTTTCGAGTAATGTCGTTGTGTGCGAATTAGCATCTCGCCGGCGGGCGTACAACCCTTCGTGCCGGCGGTTCGGGCCGTGAAGGCCTGCATTTCAGCCTATTTGGGCTTGTCGTTGTCGTCGGGCTTGCCCTTGCCCGCCCAGGGCGAATTCGGATCGGGGTCGTGGGAGAAATCATCGGCATCGAGATCGACCACTTTCGGGCTCTCGCGCGGGCCTTCGCGGCGCGGCGGCTCGCGCCTCGTGTAGCTGAACCCGGCGGAGCGCTCGGAAACCACCACCATATTGCGGCTCATCCGCTTCCACACGAAATCGCGAAACGGCGGGACAAACAGCAGGAAGCCGCAGATATCGCTGACGAAACCGGGGATCAGCAGCAGGATGCCGGCGAGCACGATCATGCCGCCATGGACGAGGTCGCGGCCCGGATTGCCGCCGTCGCGGACATCCTGGTTGAGCCTTTGCAGCACGCTGAAGCCCTGGATACGCAGCAGGATCGCGCCGATCACGGCGGTCAGCATGATCAGACCGAGCGTCGGAAACAGGCCGATCGCGCGGCCTACGATGATGAAGCCCGCAATTTCAATGAACGGGTAGAGAATGATGGCGATGAGAAGCGGCAAGTCGGTTTCCTGTCTGGCTTGTCTTTTCCAGATTGTATTTTCTGGCTTTCTTTCCCTTTTCGCGGCCCATGGGAAATGCGCTTGATAATCCGATGTGTTACATTTGAATCATGGCCCTGTGAAGTCTATATGGGGATAGGAAAACAACAAGGAAAGCCGCGGGTACGACGAAATGGGCACAAGCGATCTGATAACCCTCTTCTTCCTGATTGCGGCTGTGGTGATTTTCTTCCAGCTTCGCAACGTTCTCGGGCGGCGCACCGGCAATGAAAAGCCGCGCTACGAGCAGACGCCGGTGCGTTCGCGCACCGATGCGCAGGAGCCGGGACGCGGCGAGGGCAAGGTGATCACGCTGCCGGGCGTCGAGAAGGAACAGGAAGCCGCCCGCAAGGCCGCGATCGACAAGATCGCGCCGGCGGGAAGCGACGTCAATGCCGGCCTCCAGGCGATTGCCGCCGCCGATCCGCAGTTCGATCCCGACGCCTTCCTGAAGGGTGCGCGCTCGGCCTATGAGATGATCGTCATGGCGTTTGCCGAGGGCGACCGTCGCAGCCTCAAGAACCTGTTGTCGAAGGAGGTCTATGACGGCTTCAACGCCGCCATCAGCGAACGCGAGGCGAAGGGCGAGACCGTCCGGGCGAATTTCGTCGGCATCGAGAAGGCGGAGATTACCGATGCCGAGGTTGAAAAGACCGAAGCCCGGATCACGCTCCGCATCGTCAGCCAGATGATCTCGGCCACCTATGGCAGAGATGGCGAGGTGGTCGACGGCGATCCGGAGGAAATCGCGGAAATCCGGGATCTCTGGACCTTCGCCCGCGACACCAAGGCGCGCGATCCGAACTGGAAGCTGATCGCCACGGCCTCCGAATAGGCGATTGATCCGGCGGCGATTGCCGCCTGACGGGAGTTCGACTGATGAGCCGGCGCAAGCTCTCGTCCGAGGAACGCGAATTGTGGAACAAGGTAGCCCGCACGGCGCGGCCGCTTCCCGGCCGCAAGGCGGAAAAGCTTGAGCCTCCGGACGAAAATTTCGCCGAGATGATGAGCCCGAAGGCGCCCGCGCCCATAAAAGCCGAACCGCCGCGCGCCGGCGTTTCGCCGCTTGCGCTCCGGCAGCCGAAGGAACCGCGCCACCATCCGCTGGAACGGCCGGTGAAAAGAAAGCTCGCCAGCGGGCGGATCGGCATCGATGCCCGCATCGATCTTCACGGCCTGTTTCAGGACGAGGCCCATGCGCTGCTTTTATCCTTTCTGCGCCGCGCCCATGAACGCGGCCACCGCCATATCCTGGTGATCACCGGCAAGGGGGCATCGCTTGGCAGCGATGGCGTGCTGAAGCGCACCGTGCCGCTGTGGTTCTCGCTGCCGGATTTCCGACCGCTGATTTCCTCATATGAGACCGCCGCCCGCCAGCATGGCGGCGAAGGCGCGCTTTATGTGCGTCTCGCGCGCCGGAAGGGAGGGGCGGCATGACCCCCTTCGGCGATGCCGTGCGCGCATTGCGGGCACAGCGCGGCGTCACGCAAAAGCAGATGGCCGAGGCGATCGGCGTCTCGCCCGCCTATCTGTCCGCGCTCGAACACGGACGGCGCGGCAAGCCGAGCTTCGATTTCCTGCAGCGGGTCGCCGGCTATTTCCATATCATCTGGGATGATGCCGAGGCGTTTTTCGAAATCGCCGACCAGTCCGATCCGCGCGTCGTGATCGACACGATCGGCCTGCCCTCCGCCCACACCGCTTTCGCCAACCATCTGTCGCGCAGTATCGGCCGGCTGGATGAGGATGCGGTGGCGGAACTGGAGGCGGTGCTGGAAAAGCATTTGAAACGCTGAGGCTTTGTCAGCCGCAGTCAGCCGAACAGTCCCCTGATCATGTCCTTGTCGTAGGGTTTCGACAGAATGCGGATATCTTCGAGGTCTTCGGGAAGCGTCAGGCTGTCGCCATAGCCGGAGGCGAACACGAAGGGTATGCCGTCGCGTTGCAGCCGCCGGGCCACCTCGAAGCTGGTCTCATTGCCGAGATTGATGTCGAGAAGGGCGAAGCCGAAAGGGCTGTCGCGTTGGTCGAGCATGCCCATCGCCGCTTCCACAGTCGGCGCGATGACGGTCTCCAGACTGCCGAGCTTCTCGAAGATCATCTCGGCATCCATGGCGATCATCAGATTGTCCTCGACCACCAGAACCGTTTCCGGGGGCGTGAAGACGGCCGCTGCGGCGACCTCATGGGCGGCGGCGGGCACCGACGCGGGCTCCTCGGCAACCACATGTTCGCCCGGCAGCCAGAACGCGGCCGTCACGCCTTCCAGACGATAGGAAATCTCGGCCCGTCCGGACAGTTCAAACGGTATGGTGCGCTCTATGATGGTCGAGCCGAAGCCCCGGCGTTCCGGCGCTCTCACTGGCGGGCCGCCGATCTCGCGCCAGTCGATCTGGAGGCTTTCGTCCGGGTCGAGGCTCCAGTCGATCCTGACCGTGCCGCGCGCCGACGACAGCGCGCCGTATTTGGCGGAGTTGGTCATCATCTCGTGGATCACCAGCGCCATCGCGGTATAGGCCTTCGACGTCAGAAGCACGTTGGGGCCGCTGGTTTCAAGCCGCGTCTTTCTGTCGAGCAGGTAGCTTTCCGCCTCCGCCTCGATCAGCTCCGTCAGCGCGGCCGGAGCCCAGTGGTGGCGCGTGATCTGGTCGTGGGCGCGCGCCAGCGTCTGCACCCGGCCATCGAGCTTGGCGACCAGTTCGGTGGTGGAGATCGCACCAACGCTGGTCTGCGATATAAGGCCGCGCACCAGGCCCAGAATATTGCGGACCCGGTGGTTGAGCTCGGCGATCAGCAGTTCCTGCTGCTCATTGGCGCGGTTGCGTTCGCGCCCGGCCTCTTCCGTCAGCCGCAGCACGACTTCGAGCAGCATGATCCGCAATTGCGAGGCGGCGCGAATATCGGCGGCGGACCAGGGCGCGCTCTGGCCGCGCACCGTCGTCTGCCAGGTCTCGAAACTCTTGCGCGGCGTCAGCCTGGCGCCGTTCGGGCCGTAGCTCACCGGCTTTTCCGGATTGCCGGCCCAGTTGACCTGCTGCACCAGTTCGGCGCGGAAGAACAGCAGATAGTCGCGCGGCGAGCGCGAGATCGGGATCGACAGCACGCCGGCCGCCTTTTCGACAAGGCGCTCTGCGTCGGGCATGAATTTTTGGATCTCGTGATTGGCGTAGACGGCATTGCCGGGCAGCGCGTTCAGATGGTCGCAGAGCGCGAGGATATCGGCCGCCTCCGGCGCATCGCCGCCGGTCACGACCTTGTTCTCCTGAACCACGGCGTAGCCATCGGCCTTGAGAATGTCGGCGAAGGATTCGGCGGAGGACCGCAAAAGGTCCGGCGTGGTGGTGTCTTTCGAAAGCGTGCGGGAAATATGCGTCGTCAGCCGGTGCACCACCTCGTCATTGGCGCGCTCGTCGGCTGAAAGGCGGGTCTGCAGCACCAGCGACAGCATGTGGCCGAACAGCAGCGCCGCGTTGCGAAGCCGCATCGAGGGCACATGGGGCGCGCCGTGGTGACAGGCGATCAGCCCCCACAGCGCGCCGTTGACGATCACCGAGATCGACATCGAGGCGCCGACATTCATATTGCGCAGATATTCCAGATGAATGGTCGACACGCTTCTGAGCCGGCTTCCCGAAAGGTCCAGCACCTCGCCGTCAAGGGCGAGGATCGGCGCGCCCTCGTCGGCGACCGAGGCGATCAGCCGGATCGGGTTTTCGACATAGAGCGCGCGCGCCTGTTTGGGAATGTCGGTGGCCGGATAACGCAGGTTCAGGAATGGTTCGAGATCGTGCCTTTTGGCTTCCGCCACCACTTCGCCGGTATCATCCGCGCCGAACTTGTAGAGCATCACCCGGTCGAAACCGGTGATCAGCTTCACGAAACGGACGGTGTGGCTGTAAACTGCGGCGAAGGACGGAAGCTCGGCCATGCGGTCGATGGCGTTGCGCACATTGGCCATGTCGGTGGCAGCACCCTCCACCGGGGTGGCGGGCTCGAACTCGATGATGATGGTGTCCTCGAACCGGTGCACCGAGGCGTCGAACCGGCTCTCGGAACCGGCGATGCCGAGGTCGTAGATCACCTCGACGCCGCGATGCGGGTTGAGGAATTGCAGGCGGTTGCGGATGGTATGGATCGTCTCGGCCGGCAAGAGTGCCTCTGCCTGCCGGCCAAGCAGCGGCGCTGCAGTAAGGTCTAGAAAACTGCCGATGTTTTCGGAGACATGCGAGATCGTCCAGTCGGGCGCGACGGCGACCAGAAAGCCGAATGCCTGCACGCGGCCGAGAAGATGGATCGGCTCGCGATCGCAATTGGTCAGATCGACCCGGTCGTTCATTGCGCCTGTTCTCCTTCAAGATGGCAAACGGCCTCCAGATAGGCATCGAAAAGCGCCCTGGCTGACGTTACGGCCGTTGCGACGGCGCTTTGGTTGGCGGGTTGGGCGGCAAGCCAGGCCCGAAAAGACGTCCAGTGATTCTCGCCCTCGCCATGGCGCAAGAAGGCGACGGGGTAGGGCGTGCCGGCCTTCGCCAACTGGCCAAGCAGATAACGTGCGCCCAGCCGGGAGCCTTCCAGCACATAAGCCAGACCCGCGACCGAGCTGCCGTTGTCGGCGACGCAATCGCCGGCCGGCATTGAAAGCGCGAGCGCATCAAGATCGCGCGCAAGGGCTGCCGTGCGCAGCCTGTCGCCGGGCAGCGTGGCATAAAGCGGCTGGGCGGCAAGCCAGCGCTCGGCTTCGGGCAGCACGCGGGCATGCATCAGCAGGAAACGCTGATAGCCTTGGGGCGAGGCGAACGGGGTGCGGCTGACCGCGCGATCGAGGCGCTCATGCAGGTCGCTGGTATTGTTTCGCAGTTCGGCAAGCAGTTCCATTCGCCACTTTAGGGAAAATTAATATACGGGAAACGTGACCTTTAGACGAATAATGCGGGCCGCGCCAGACGTTTGCGATTATGGGGAGACAGGCGATGGCGGGCTTTAAACCAGATTAAAGCGGGTCGTGATTGGCGGGCTTCCAGGGCCGGCTCTATTCGCCCGTCAGCGCCCTGGCGGCCTGACGCAGGGCCTCGCGGAAGGCCCGTACGGAGGCCATGATTTCGTGTTCGGCAAGCGTGACGAACCCGACCTGAATCTGCGGCAGCGTGAAACCGGGGATGTCGAGCGCGACCACCTCGCCGCCGGCGAGCCGGCTTTCAAGCATGAAACGGGGCGTGAGCGTCAGCACCTGCATTTCATGGGTCAGCGTCAGCAGCGAACCAGGGCCGGCGTTGAGCTCCAGCATCGGCTGGGGAAGGATCACGCCATGGTTGCGCAGTTCGGTTTCGAGCTCGACGCGGTTATTGCTCTCTTCCGGCGGCAACAGCCATGGCCAATCGGCCAGTTCGGCGATGTCGATATCGGTTCGTCCCGCCAGCGGATGGTTCTTCGAACAGGCAATCACAAGATCGGAACGCGTCAGCGGGTCGTGGCGCAACACCGGCATCACCTTTTTCGGGATATGGTTCCAGTCGATCCGCCCGACATAGCAGTCGAGCCGACCCTCCCAGAGCTCGCGCAACACATCGCCGACAACGCCGACCGAGATGCGGTAGCGGACTGCGCTCCTTTCGGCGTCGAGAATTTTGAGCGCCGCGGGCAGCAGATTGAAGTTCAGCGCCGGATTGGCGCCGATCCTGACGATCGGCGAGGGGCTGGTCTTCAGCTCGGCCACAAGATGGTCAAGCGAGGACAGGCCCGACCGGGCCCGTTCCAGGGCAACGCGGCCGGCAGGCGTCAGCTCGACGCCGCGCACCGAGCGCGCCACCAGCTCGACGCCAAAGACATATTCCAGGTCCTTCACCATTTGCGAAACCGCGGGCTGGGTCCGGTTGAGGACCTGCCCGACGGCGCGCAGGGAGCGATGCTCGTCGATCAGTTCGAGGATGCGCAGATGCCTGAAACGCAGGCCATCGAGTCGGTGTGATGCACTAGCCATAAGCATAACTTATCATATTGAAGAAAGTTTCTACTATTTCTTTTGGCTAAATCGGCAAATAGTGCAACCGAGGAGCGTGACGGCAGGCGTTTAACGCCGATGCGTCACCGATCGGGAGGAAAAATTGAGACGCGCCAATATCGTTTCCGGCGTTGTTCTGGCTCTTCTGGGCCTGTTTGCGCTTGTCTTCATCATTCCGAAAGGGATTAGCGAGGGGCCTCAGGGCATGATGTCGCCCCGCCTCGTGCCGAACATGATGATGATCGTCGTGGTCGCGCTGTCGGCCTTTCTGGCGTTTTCCAATCTGCGCGCCAAACCCGCGCCGGAGGATGCCGAGCCGACGATCACGCGCGGCGAAATGCTGGCGCTGGTCAAGATCGGCGCGGTGTTCCTGATCTCGATCGCGCTCTACCTGCTTCTCGCCCCGCTTGCCGGCGGCATCTTCCTGGTGGCGGCGAGCCTGCTGCTTCTGGGCGAGCGCCGGCCGCTGGTGATCATCGGCATGACCGCCGGACTGCTGATCGCGGTCTGGCTGCTGTTTTACAAGCTGCTGGGGACGGGCATTCTATGAGCCATATCCTTCTCGGTTTTCAGGATGTCTTGCACCCGGCCACGCTGATATGGGTCGCGCTCGGCGTGTTCATCGGGTATGTCGTCGGCGCGCTGCCGGGGCTCGGCAAGGGCACCGGCGTGGCGGTCGCCATCCCGCTCACCTTCTACCTCACGCCGCCGGCGGCCATCGGCATGCTGATCGGCATCGCCAAGGGCAGCGGCGCGGGCAGCGCGGTCTCCGCCATCCTGCTCAACACGCCCGGCGAACCGTCCTCGGCGCCGACCGCACTCGACGGCTACCCGCTGGCGCGCCAGGGCAAGGCGCAGAAGGCGCTGAAAATGGGCCTGTTCGCCTCGGTGATCGGCGATTTTCTCTCCACCATCATCCTGATCATGCTGGCCGCGCCGCTGGCGCGTTATGCGCTTTTGATCGGACCGGTGGAGCTCTGCGCCATCCTGCTGTTCTCGCTCACCTTCATCGGCGGGCTTTCCGGCACCTCGATGACCAAGGGGCTGATTGCCGGCGCGCTCGGCATCTTCTTCGCCACGATCGGGTTCGAGACCGAGACCTTCGTGCCGCGCATGAGCTTCGGTCTGCTGGAACTCGATGACGGCATCAAGCTGGTGCCGATGGCGATCGGCATGCTGGCGGTCGCCGAAATGGTGGTGCAGGCGGGCAATCTCAAGGCGCTCGATTCCGCGACCGACCAGATCCGCGACAGCGACAGGCGCGAGGATCGCGTGATCCTGTGGTCGGAGTGGCGTCGCTGCTTTCCCGCGATTGCGCGCGGCACGTTGATCGGCTCGGTCGTCGGCATCCTGCCGGGGCTTGGCGCGAGCGTCGGCTCGTTCATGTCCTATGGCGCCACCCGCAAGGCCTCCAAGACGCCGGAGAAATTCGGCAAGGGCATGATCGAGGGCGTGGCGGCGGCCGAAAGCGCGGACAACGCAGTCGTGCCCGCCAGCCTGATCCCGCTGTTCGCGCTCGGCATTCCCGGCAGCGTCATCGCCGCGATCCTGATCGCCGCCTTCATCCTGCACGGGCTGACGCCCGGTCCGCTGATGTTCAAGCAGCAGCCGCGCCTCGTCGCCGATGTCTATGCCGCGATGCTGTGCGCGAGCGTGATCATGCTGGCGATCGGCTATCTCGGCCAGCGCGTCTTCGCCCAGATCATCAAGGCGCCGATGCGGCTGATCATTCCCGGCGTGCTGCTTTTGTGCAGCATCGGGGCCTATATGGAAACCGGCAGCATCTTCTCGATCTACGTGATGCTCGCCTTCGCGGTGGTCGGGTTCTTCGCGCGCAAGCTCGATTTTTCCTTCGTCACCTTCCTGATTGGCTTCGTCATCGGCCCCAATCTGGAGCTGAGCTTCCGCCAGTCCCTGCAGCTGCTCGATCACAATGCGCTCAATCTGCTGCAGCACCCGATCGCGCTCGTCTTTCTGGTCCTGACCGTGGTGATTGCCTGGTGGATCGGCCACGGCAGCAAGATGGCGGCGTCGCTCGGCCGGCATGACGCGCATGATTTTGCCGGTCCGGAAGACCGGGACGTTTCTCGCAATCAAAAGGGAGGATGAGCGATGAAAACGATGACCAAACGGGGCCTGCTCGGCCTTTTCAGCGGTGCGGCGTTGAGCCTTGCCAGTCTCTCCGGCGTGGCTTTCGCCGAGGATGCCTATCCCGACCGGCCGATCACCATGCTGGTGGGTTACGGCGCCGGCGGCCAGACCGATCTGGTCGCCCGCGCGGCCGCTCAGGTCATGTCCGACCATCTCGGCCAGCCGATCAATATCGTCAACAAGCCGGGCGCAGGCGGAGCGGTCGCCGCGCGCGAGCTGACCAAGGCCAAGCCCGATGGCTATACCATGCTGTTCCAGTCGAACTCGGTGGTCAACACCGCGCCATTCATCATGGAGGGCATCAGCTTCACCTCGGATGATTTCGAATATGCCGGCATGATCACCGCCTATCAGGTCGGTATGGCCGCCCGCAAGGACAGCCCCTACGACAACCTCACCGAATATCTGGCATGGGCCAAGGAGAACCCGGGCTCCAGCTTTGGCGCGCTGAGCCCCGAAGCGCGGCTCTACATCGAGGCGCTGAGCAAGCAGAATGATATCGACGTCAATATCGTGCCGCTGCAGAGCGGCAGCGAGATGATCAATGCGCTGCTCGGCAACCAGGTGGCGGCGGCGTTTTCAGGCGGCATCCACTATCGCTATCCGGAAGAGCTGAAGACGATCTCGGCGCTGACAACCTTCCGTCATCCCTCAGCGCCGGATGTTCCGACCATCGATGAGGAGGGCTATCCGATGGCGATGGATTCGCGCACCACGCTGTTCCTGCCCAAGGGAACGCCCCGCGCAATCCTCGACCGTCTCGCCGAGGCGCTTTCCTTCGCCGAAACCGATGAGAGCTTCCAGAAGATCACCGCTGCTGCCGATATCCCGATCAAGTTCCTGGATGTCGACGAGGCGTATCAGGAAATACACTCTTCCTACGACAAGAACAGGCAGATCATCGAGACCGCCAAGAAGGCGGCGCAATAGCAGGCCGCCTGCCAGACGAAATCGCGTCGCGCGATCGCGCGGCGCTCCTCTCCCAAGACCGGAAATCCGTTATGTTTCAGCCACTCAAGAGCGTCAGGGTCATCGATTTGAGCCAAGTTCTGGCCGGCCCCTATGCCACCTATCAACTGGCCCTGATGGGCGCCGAAGTGATCAAGATCGAAAAGCCCGGCGAGGGCGACTGGACCCGCATCGGCGGCCTGCTGCCGGAGCTGACAGCGCGGCGCATGGCCTCGAGCTACCTGACCCAGAACGCCGACAAGAAATCCGTGACGCTCGATCTGAAAAATCCGAAGGGTCTCGAGATCGCGAAGAAGCTGATCGCGGGCGCCGATGTCTTCGTGGAGAATTTCAAGCCCGGTGTCGCCGAGCGGCTGGGCCTCGGCTTCGAGGTCGTGAAGGCGATCAAGCCGGATATCGTCTATTGCTCGATCTCCGCCTATGGCCAGAACGGACCGTGGAGCGCCAGGCCCGCCTATGATCACGTCATCCAGGGCATGTGCGGCATCATGCTGACCACCGGCAAGCCCGGCGACGGTCCGACCAAGGTCGGCGCGCCCTATATCGATTTCGCAACCGGCATGAATGCCGCGCAGGCGATCATGGCCGGGCTGCTGGAGGTCGCCCGCACCGGCAAGGCCGTCGAGGTCGACGTCGCCATGCTCGATACCGCGCTGATGCTGATGGCCTCGCTGATGACCCAACACATGACCGCCGGATGGATGCCGACCCAGAGCGGCAACGAGGCCTGGAGCGCCAGCCCCTCCTCGGGCGCGTTCGCGACGAAGGACGGCGTGCTGATGCTGGCCGCCAACAACGCGCCGCAGTTCATCAGGCTCTGCAAGGCGATCGACCGCGACGATATTCTCGCCGACGAGCGCTGGAACACGCCCGCCGCCGTCAAGGAAAACGCGGCCTCATTGCGCGAAACGCTGAACGCCACATTCCTGACCCGCACGGCGGATGAATGGGAGGCCCTGCTGGCAAAGGTCGATGTTCCCGCCGCCAGGGTGCGCAGTCTCGACGAAACCCTTTCGGAAGCGCATATTGCCGCGCGCGGCCTGCTTTCCGAATTCCGGATCGAAGGCCATGACGGGCCGATCCATGTGCCCTCGATGAGTTTCCGCGCCAATGGCGAGGCGGTGACCGCGCATGCGCCGCCACCCGAACTCGGCGCCGATACCGCGGGCGTGCTGAAGGGGATCGGCCTTTCGGACAGTGAGATCGACGCATTGCGCAGCGCCTGCGTGATCTGAACGAGGCGCACTGTGATCTGAGGTGAGAGTGAGGACATGACAATGGACGCAAAGGATTGGCCGGGACAGGCCGGCGCCGTCAACACCGTCCGGTTTGACATAAAGGACCGGGACGCGAGCCTGCCGCTCGTCTGCCGTTTTCCGGCCGAAGGACAGGCGAAGGGCATCGTCATTTTCTGCCATGGGCTTGGCGGCCATGGCGGCGATCATGTCGAACTCTCAACGTTTCTGGCGAGCCATGGCTATCTCGTCATCCATCCGACCTTTGCCGATGGCGTGGCCGCGCTCGCCGACATGGCGCGCGAGCTCGGCTTCGCGCCCGATGGTCCGGAAGTCTCAAAGTGGATCATCTTTCCGCCACTGAGAGACCGGATGTTCCAGATTCTGCTCACGCCGTACTACTGGATGGAGCGAATCCGGATTGTCACCGCCATTATGGACAATCTGGCGGAAATCCGGGCGAAGACCATCGGCGCGTCGTCCACACCCTTGCCCACCGCCATCGCCGGTCATTCCTTCGGCGCCTATACCTCGCAGCTGCTCGCCGGCGCGGAAATCGACATGCCGGGCGAAGGCCCGCGCAGCTTCCGGGACCCGCGGTTTGCGGCCGCCGTGCTGTTGAGCGGCCAGGGGCGCGGCCAGCAGGGCCTGCGCGAAGGCTCCTGGGCCGCGATGGACGGGCCCGTGCTGACGGTGACCGGCACCCTGGACGGCGGCGCCAAGGGGCAGGACTGGAACTGGAAGACCGAGCCGTTTCATCATGCCCCGGAAGGCGACAAATATCTCGCCGTGTTGCATGAGGCCGATCATTTTCTCGGCGGCATGACCGATAACGACCCGACGCCCGGTCACCCCGACCAGCGCGAAGCGGTCTCCATGCTGACCCTCGCCTTCCTCGATGCCCATCTTGCGGATGACGAAAATGCGCGGGCATGGCTCACCACGCTCGAGGACCGTATCGCCGACTGGCCCGCGCAGATATCGCGCAAGTAGCGCTTTTCCGCGGCCCGGGAGGCGCACCTGCCGGCGAGGGCGCTTGCGTCAAGCGCCATTTTGCGCATTCTTGCAGGCCAGATCCAAGGGAGGCAGGGATGAGCATTATCGACGACCCAACCGGCGTCTATGTTGGCCGCGTCTGGCTTGCGGAGGTAAACGGACCCGCAATCGTAACGTTGCGCGACGGCGCGCTCTTCGAGATAACCGACAGAGCGGCGCCCACGGTGCGTGACATTTGCGAGATGGCGGACCCTGTCGCCTATGTCCGCGGCGCGGAAGGCCGGTTGCTCGGTCCGCTCGATGACATCGCAGCGGCGCGTCCCGGCGATCCGGTCCACCTGCTGAGCCCCTGTGACCTGCAGGCGATCAAAGCGTGCGGCGTCACCTTTGCGCGCTCCATGGTCGAGCGCGTGATCGAGGAGAAGGCCGCCGGCGACCCCGCGAAAGCGGAAACCATCCGCGCCCGCATCGGCGAGAAGATCGGCGACAGCCTGAAAAACCTGGAGGCCGGCTCCAAGGCTGCCGCCCGGGTCAAAGAGGCTCTGATCGAGGAAGGATTGTGGAGCCAGTATCTGGAGGTCGGCATCGGCCCGGATGCGGAGGTGTTCTCGAAGGCGCAGGTTTTGTCCTCGGTCGGCCCCGGCGCGGATGTGGGCCTTCATCCGGTTTCGAAATGGAACAATCCTGAGCCCGAAATTGTTCTCGCTGTATCTTCGACGGGCCGCATCGTCGGCGCCACGCTCGGCAATGACGTCAATCTGCGCGATGTTGAAGGCCGCTCCGCCCTGCTGTTGGGCAAGGCGAAGGATAACAATGCTTCGGCGGCGATCGGGCCGATGATCCGGCTGTTCGATGATCGCTTCAAGCTCGACGATGTGCGCCGGGCGGAGCTGAGGCTGACGGTAGAGGGCGAGGACGGCTACACCATGACAGGGCATTCATCGATGTCGGAGATAAGCCGCGACCCGGAAATGCTTGTCGCCCAGACCATCGGCACGCATCATCAATATCCCGACGGCTTCATGCTTTACCTCGGCACGCTGTTTGCGCCCACCGAGGACCGCGACGTGAAGGGCGAGGGCTTCACCCACAAGATCGGCGACAGGGTTACGATCGAAGCCGCGGGACTTGGCCGGCTCACCAATACCGTTCGCCTCTCGACGTCATGCCCGCCGTGGACTTTCGGCATTCGTGCGCTGATGACCAATCTCGGCGAACGCGACCTCATCTGAATGGAGACATCTATGACTTTCGAACCACATGGCCGGCACCTGGTCGGCGGGGAATGGAAAGAAACCGCCAAACGCTTCAGCTCACAGCCGGTGACCGGCAAGCCGCTCGACTATTTCGAAGCCGACGAGGCGCTGGTGGATGAGGCGGTCAAGGCTGCCGAGGCCGCGTTCTGGGACTACGGCTACACGTCACGCCGAGCCCGCGCCGAGTTTCTGAACAAGATCGCCGACGAGATCGAAAAGCGCGGCAGCGACATCACCGCGATCGCCATGGCGGAAACCGGCTTGCCGGAGGCCCGCCTCGAAGGCGAGCGCGGCCGCACGACGGGCCAGCTTCGCATGTTCGCGCGCCATATCATGGACGGCGATTATCTCGACCGCAGGCACGACGCCGCCAACCCCGAGGCGACGCCGCCTTCGCCGGATCTGAAGATGATCCAGCGCCCGATCGGTCCCGTCGCAGTGTTCGGCGCATCGAATTTTCCGCTGGCGTTTTCAACGGCGGGCGGCGACACCGCATCCGCCCTTGCCGCCGGTTGCCCGGTGGTGGTCAAGGGCCACCCGGCCCACCCCGGAACCGGCGAGATCGTGGCCGAGGCGATTGCCGCGGCGGCTGAGAAATGCGGCATCCATCCGGGCGTCTTCTCCCTGCTTCAGGGCGCCTCGCACGAGGCCGGCACGATGCTTGTCACCCATCCGCTGATCAAGGCTGTCGGATTCACCGGCTCGCTTGCCGGCGGCAAGGCCCTGTTCGATCTTTGCGCCCGTCGCGATGAGCCGATCCCGTTCTTCGGCGAGCTCGGCTCGGTCAATCCGAACTTCCTGTTGCCGGACGCGCTCGCCAATCGCGGCAGCGAGATCGCCAAGGGCTGGGCCGGCTCGCTGACCATGGGCGTCGGCCAGTTCTGCACCAATCCGGGCCTGATGGTGACGCTGGCGGGCCCCGAGGCCGACCGGTTCGCTGATGAGGCGGCCGAGGAGCTTGGCAGGGTCGGCGCGGCGACGATGTTGACCGGCGGCATTGCCGAGGCCTTCCGCAAGGGCAGCGATGCGGTTGCCCATGCATCCGGGGTCGAGACGCTGATCAAGATGGAGGCGGATAAGCGCAAGGCGGCGCCGGCGCTCTACAAGGTTTCCGCCGCTGCATTCATCGAAAACCCGGCGCTGGCCCATGAGGTGTTCGGCCCGCTCGGCATTATTGTTGTGGCGTCCAACGCCCAGGAGATGCGCGCGGTTGCCGAGCGGCTGGAGGGACAGCTTACCTGCACGCTGCACATGGATCATGATGATGCCGAGTTCGCCGGCTCGCTGCTGCCGGTGCTGGAGCGCAAGGCAGGCCGGCTGCTCGCCAACGGTTTCTCGACCGGGGTGGCCGTCGCCGACGCCATGGTCCATGGCGGGCCCTACCCGGCGACCACCAATTTCGGCGGCACCTCGGTCGGCACCATGGCGATACGCCGCTTCCTGCGGCCGGTCTGCTATCAGAACATGCCGACAGCGTTGCTGCCGGAGGATTTGCGGCATACCGGGTAACACCGGCGGCGGCTGAAGCTACCGCGAAGCCGGGGCGGCGGCAGCGGCATCCATAGGCACCGGACCACCCTGCGGCGGCTGGATCGCTCCGGTCAGCTTCTGCCGCCACAACTCCGCGAGGTGGGAAATGCGGTAATGCGGCGCGGCCGTAACCTTCGGCAGCGCCGCGCGCCAGGCGTCGAGCCGGTCGACAATCGCATCGATGTCGCCGGTGTCGACGCATTGGCCCCCGCCGCCCAGAACTTCCATATTGACCGCAAGCCCCTCATCCGCGAGCACCGGCGTGCCGACCGCATTCGCCTCGGCAAGCTGCAGGGCGAAGGGCTCGAAGAACCGCGTCTGCGGATAGAAGACACACAGCGACCGGCGCATCCGGTCGATCGTCTCGCCATGGTCGAGCCGCCCCAGGAAGGAAACGCCGGGGGGCGGCGCGCCATCCGGCCAGATCTTGTTGCCATCTTCGGCGATATCGAGCTTCAGCTCGGGGCGTTGCTGACGGAGCAATTCGAACTTGGCGAGAACCTCCGAAATGCCCCTGAGCGGCGCGCCGGGAAAGAACAGCCGGTTCACGTCGCGCGGCGTGTCATCGGGTGCGAGGTGGTCATCGACCGGGTTGTAGATCGTGGTGATCTTCGGCAGCCTGCCGTTCTCCGCGCTCAGGAATTCGCGCACGTGGCGCGCATGCGCATGCGAGACGCAGACGATCTCGATGCCGGCGTCGGCAAGCGCGTCGCCCATGCGGCGGTTGTGCCGTCCCGGGTTTGAATGGAGCCTGAGAAAAATCGGGGCGTGCGCGTTGAGCTTGCGCGCCTTCAGCGCTGACTTCCACGAACTGATCACCGCGATCGCCTGAACGCCGGCGAGATCGTCCGCTTTCAGCGAGCCGAGCGGCCGGTAGAAGCCGCAGTCATCGCGATCAATATCGGTGCGGCCGTTCTGGTAGAAGTGAAACCTGAAATTCCTGCCATGGGCTTTCGCAACGCGCATGGAAATGGATTCCGCGCCGCTGAGCGCCCCGGCCTCCAGCGAGCCAAGCGTATAGGGCGTAAGGCAATATGGATCTATAACGGCAATGGCGGAGGACATCAGAGTGCCTCCTTTCTTTGTTCGTTTTGAAGGGTTGTCGCGGACAACGGGATCCGCCCGGCCGCGAAATGCTTCTTTTGACCCGATGGCAATGCTGACATCGGGCCCTCCTCGGTTGTCATCTACCTGGACTGTTTAGAAAAGGCGCGCATTAAACTGGTTACAAATCGTCTAAAATTACGTTGAAAACGAGGACGCCGCGCATAAAGTATCGCCCGACCCGAGCATGATGATTGCAGTTTCCGCCATCATTCGGCCATAATTGCAGTGGCAGCGAGCATTTCACCACAGTCGCTCTGCCGGAAGGTTTTGGAAAGATGAACGCGCACACGAAAAGCTGTCTGGCCCAGAAGCTCTCGCATTATGCCGAACTCGATGAGGCTTCGCTTGAGAGCATCGCCCGCTTTGAACGCGAGGAAAAGGATTTCGCCAAGAATGACGAGGTCTATCAGGAGGGTGACCAGAATATTCACCTCTATGTGGTTAAGAAGGGCTGGCTCTACAGCTATGCCGACCTGAAGGATGGCCGCCGGCAGATCGTGGAGATACACCACCCGGGCGATATCGTCGGTTTCCCCGATATCGCCTTTACCGAACGCACGACGGTCTTGAGAGCCGCCGAAGACGTGCGGCTCTGCCCGTTTCCGAAAAAGGATCTTGATGAGGTCTTCAAGCGCGCACCGCAGCTTGCCGCGCTGCTGTTTGCGCTTGCGGTGCGCAACCAGGTGATCATGATCGATTTCCTGCGCGCCATCGGCCGCATGAGCGCACGCGAGCGGATCGCCTATCTGCTGCTCGACCTCCAGGCCCGGCTGCGTATTACCAACAAGCAGATGACGACGACCTTCCGGCTGCCGCTCAACCAGACCGAGATTTCAGACGTCCTGGGGCTCACCAATGTCTATGTCAGCCGCAGCTTCACCGCGCTCGAAAAGGACGGTCTGATCCGCCGCTCCAATGGCTCGGTGGAAATCCTCGAGGAGGACCGGATGAAGCGCATCTGCGACTTCTCCGACCGCCACACCAATCTCGACACATCCTGGTTTCCCGACGGAACGCCCGTCGAGGCCTGAATATGTCGAATCCCTTTGTTTTCAGCCTGTTAGATAAAATTAACTGAAGTTAAGCTAATTTGATCTGCGAGGAAGGGTTTCACGACGGTCCCGCAACCGCCTCGAGCGTCAGCGAACGGCTTCCCATTTCTTGGGAGCGGCCGGCGAGATCGAGAACCTGCTGCAGTTCCGCGCCGCGCAGGAAGGTCGGCTCGGCCGGCGCCTCGCCGCGGATCGCGGCGATGAAGCGCTGGTAGATCGTCGGGACCGGCGGGCAGTCGATATCGCTCCACTCCTCCTTGGCAAGCGCATCCGGGCCGATGGCCGCGCGCAAATGGCTCTCATTGCGCTCGAACAGCACCTGCAGCCCGCCCTTGTCGCCGTAAATCCTGAGGCGGAGATCATTGTGGTGGCCGGAGGCGAAGCGCGAGGCGGTGATCGTGCCGATCGCGCCGTTTGCGAGGTCCATATGCATGACGAAGCTGTCATTGGCGTCGAGCGTATACTCGCCGATCCTGTCGCCCTCAGCCTTGTGGAACACGGCGGTGCGGCAGGAGACCGAATGCGGCGCGGAGCCGGCGGCAAAGGTGGCGAAATCGACGATATGGATGCCGACATCGCCAAGCGCGCCCTTGGAGCCATGCGCGGTGGAAAGCCGCCACAGCCAGCCGGGCTCGGTGCGCCAGTCGCCCCAGACGTCCTGCGTCAGCCAGCTCTGCAGGTATGAAGCCTCGAAATGGCGCACCGCGCCGATCTCGCCGGCGGCGATCATGTCCGCCGCCTTCTGCAGTGCGGCGACATTGCGGTAGCTGAGATTGATCATGTTGACGATGCCGGCAGCCTCCGCGGCCGAGGCCATCTCGGAGGCGAAGGCGTAGTCGGTGCTCAGCGGCTTTTCGCACAGCACGTGCTTGCCGGCGGCAATCAGCGGCATCGTCGTGGCATAATGCAGGCCGTCGGGCGTCACCACCGAGGCGGCGTCGAAATCGCACTGCTCGATTGCCTCGGCAAGCGTGGCGTAGCGGCCTTCGATCCCGTGTTTGTCGCAGAAGGCGGCGAGCACATCGGCGCGCGGATCGACGCCCGCCACCACGTTCACGCCGTCCATTTCGGCGAAGGCTCCCGCATGGACGCGCGCCATGCCGCCGGTGCCGACGATCAGCACCCGTACCGGTTTCTTCGTCTTGCTCATGGGGCTGTCTCCGTGGTCAGCGAAAACCGTCTTCGCCGGGATTGTGCAGGCGGGCGCCGCGCTCGGTGATCTTTTCGGGCGTCTCGTCGACCGGCACGTTGGGGGCGGCGGTCGGATCGGCGATCCGGCGGGCCGGGTTATGGGCCCAGCGCACTGCATTGGCGATCACGCGCTGGACATTGGCGTCGTGATAGGTCGGATAGGTCTCGTGGCCGGGGCGGAAGTAGAACACATTGCCCGCGCCGCGCTTGTAGGTAAGGCCGGAGCGGAACACCTCGCCGCCCTGGAACCAGCTCACGAACACGGTCTCCAGCGGTTCCGGCACGCCAAAGGGTTCGCCATACATCTCCTCGTTCTCAAGCTCGAACATCGGGCCGACGCCTTCGGCGATCGGGTGGTTTGCCGAGGTCACCCACAGCCGCTCGCGCTCGCCGGCTTCGCGCCAGGTGAGATTGCAGGCCGTGCCCATCAGCCGCTTGAACGGTTTGGAAAAATGCGCTGAATGCAGGAAGATCATGCCCATCCCGCTCCAGACCGCCTCGCAGACACGCTCGGCAACCGCGTCGGACACCTCGCCATGGGCGGCATGGCCCCACCACAGCAGAACATCGGTTTCGGCGAGCCGCTCGGCCGTCAGGCCGTGCTCGGGGTCCTGGAGAACGGCGGTGTCCGCCTTTATGCCGTCATTGCGGTTGAGGCTTTCGGCGATGGCGGCATGCATGCCGCGGGGATAGAGTTCGGCCACGGTCTCGTTGGTCTGTTCGTGGACGTTTTCGCCCCAAACAAGGGTTCTGATGGTCATGTCTGATATCCATTTTTTCCGGATTGGCGCGGTGCGGGACGCGTTGCGGTCGGGCTTAGCCTTCTTCGCCGAAACGGTCGGCGACGAGCGCCTCTATGGCATCGAGCGCCGCTTCCGCCTCGGCGCCCGCGGCTGAAACAACAATAGTGCTGTTGATGCCGGCGGCAAGCATCATCAGTCCCATGATCGACGTGCCGCCCACGCGCATGCCGTCCTTGGCGACGGCGACGGAGGCATCGAATTTCTCGACGGTCTGGACGAATTTCGCCGAAGCGCGCGCATGCAGCCCCCTTTTGTTGAGAATGGTGAGGCGGCGTGTAACGGTTTCCATATGGCCTGCTAGTTCCCGCTCAGCACACGGCTTGCAACATTGATATAGCGCCGGCCGGCATCCTCCGCCTCGGCAAGCGCCTTTGCCATGTCGTTTTCCTGCCGCACGGCCACAAGCTTGATCAGCATCGGCAGGTTGACGCCGGCGATCACCTCGGTGGTGCCGCTGTTCATGACGGAAATCGCGAGGTTGGAGGGGGTTCCGCCGAACATGTCGGTCAGGATGATGACGCCGTTGCCGGCATCGACCTTGCCGACGGCGGCAACGATATCGTCGCGGCGGCGGTCCATGTCGTCTTCCGGGCCGATCGAAATCGTCTCGATGGCATCCTGGGGCCCAACAACATGTTCGACCGCCAGACGGAATTCCTCCGCAAGGCCGCCATGGGTCACAAGAACCAATCCGATCATTCACCAAGCTCCTTCTCGGGGCGATAACGTTCGCATCTTGTCGAAGCGGGCGCGAAGTGCAAGCCAAAACGGCGAAATCACACATGAAAACAGTCGCGCTCGAAGAGGTGCGATCAGTATTCCGCCAGCCGCGGGCGCGCGGCAAGGCCCTGCTCGAGGCCGGGACAAAGTGCCGCAAGCGCCGAAAACGGATCGGGCGAGGGCCACAAGAGGCGGGCGAGCGGCAGCGTCAGACCGGCAACAAGGTCGAGCCGCTCCCCGGTCGCCGGCAGCCGCTCGGCCGTGGCCGGATCGACGGGCAGAAGCGCGAAATCGAGCACCGCCGCCGGCAGATGCTCGATCGGCACAAGGCCGGTCCCGCGGATTTCGATCAGGCCGGCGGTCGCCGGCGGCGCGGTCGCCACCGCCCTGCCGTTCAACGCCGAGACCAGGACCTGGTCATCGGCGACGAGGCTCGCGTAGAGGCCGTGCAGCCGTCCCGCCCGGATCAGCGAAAGCGCCAGCGCGCTTTTGCCCGCGCCGGACGGGCCGGTGATCAGGATGCCGGTCGCGCCGAGCACGATTGCGGTTGCATGCAGATTGACCGCGCCGGTCATGACGCCTTGCCGGTGGCCGCCGGGAGGGTGAGGGTGAAGCGCGCGCCCTTGACCTCGCCGGTTTCCGCATCGGCGACGTTTTCCGCCGTCAGCGTGCCGCCATGGGCCTCGGCGATCTGGCGCGAGATCGACAGGCCGAGACCGGAATTCTGGCCGAAGGCCTCGCCGTCGGGCCGGTCGGTGTAGAACCGCTCGAAGACGCGCTCCAGCGCGTCGGGCCGGATGCCGGGGCCGTTATCGGTGACGGTGACGATGATCTGTGCCCTTGTGCGGGTCAGCGCCACGTCGACGCGGCCGGTCTTTTCCGGGACGAAGGAGCGGGCGTTTTCGATCAGGTTGGTGACGATCTGGCCGATGCGCAGATCATGGCCATAGGTCTCGAACGCGCCCTTGCCGTGATTGCCGGGATGGGCGGTGAAGCCGATCGTCACCTGCTTGTGGCGCTTGCTGGTTTCGCGCGAGATCTTCACCAGGTCGGTGAGCAGGGTTTCGACATCGAAGCGCTTGGCGTCCTCGCGCGCAAGCTCGGCGTCGAGCCTGGAGGCGTCCGAGATATCGCTGATCAGCCGGTCGAGACGGCGCACATCGTGCTGGATGATCTCGGTCAGCCGGGCCTTGGATTCCTCGGTCTTCGCCAGCGGCAGGGTTTCGACCGCGCTGCGCAGCGATGTCAGCGGGTTCTTCAGCTCATGGGCGACATCGGCCGCGAAACTGTCGATCGCGTCGATCCGGTCGTAAAGCGCCGTGGTCATCTCGCGCAGCGTCGTCGAGAGGTGGCCGATCTCGTCCTGGCGGGCGGAGAAATCCGGGATTTCCTCGCGCTCGCGCGGGCCGCCGCGGCGCACCCTCACGGCGGCTTCCGACAGCCGGCGCAGCGGGCTTGCGATCGTCGAGGACAGCATGAAGGAGAGGATCATCGTCACCAGCGCGGTGACCCCGAAGACGCGGATGATGGCGATCCGCTCGGCATGGACGATCTCGTCGATATCGCCGGCCTGGGTGGAGAGCAGCAGCACGCCGAGCACCGCGCGGAAACGCTGGATCGGCACGGCCACCGAGACGATCAGCTTGCCCTTGTCGGTGACCCGCACCACGGCGGAACGCTGGGCATCGAGCGCCTTGATGACCTCCGGATAGATCGAGCCGTCGCCGCCCGGCGCCTCCTCGTAGCGCGGCAGGTTGCCGGGCTGCAGGAACCGGTTCATGAGATTGCCAAGCTTATCGCCGATGCTTTCGGTGTCATCCTGGCTGGCGGCGGGCAGGTCGTAGCGCAGCACCTGGCCGCGCGAATAGAGATAGCGCGAGTCGAGGATCAGATTGGCGTCGGGATCGAAGATCCGCGCCCGCGTCCTTGTCGGCGAAATCAGCCGTCTGAGGATCGGCGCCACTTTTTCGGGGTTGAGCGGAAAGCGCAGATCCTCGTCGCTGGCGGTCGGCCGGGCGCTTTCGCCGGCCTGCAGTTCCAGCAGCTTCTGCGGGTCGATTGTCATCGTGTCGGTCTCGACCGAGGCCGAGGAGGCGATCGCGCCGGCGATGATTTCGCCCTGGGTCAGCAGGCTTTCGACGCGCGCGTCGATCAGGCCCTCGCGGAACTGGTTGAGGTAGAGAATGCCGCCGACCAGGAAAAACAGCGCCAGAAGGTTGAAGAACAGGATGCGCCAGTTGAGGCTCGAAAACACGGTCGAGGCCAGCACCCAGCGCATGACGGCGAAGGGCTTTCGCCAGCGCCGGGCCGGCTTGGCTGTTTTCTTGGCTGTGTCCGTCACGCTACGTCCTGGCTACCCGGCGCGGCCGCTCTCGGTGGCGCGCCGGTCGTCGTCTTGAAAATCAGGCCGCCTCGCGGAAGCGATAGCCGACGCCGTAGAGCGTCTCTATCATATCGAAGTCGTTATCGACCATCTTGAACTTCTTGCGCAGGCGCTTGATGTGGCTGTCGATGGTGCGGTCGTCGACATAGACCTGATCGTCATAGGCGGCATCCATCAGCGCATCGCGGCTCTTGACCACGCCCGGGCGCTGGGCGAGCGATTGCAGGATCAGGAACTCGGTGACGGTCAGCGTTACCGGGCCGCCCTTCCAGGTGCAGGTGTGGCGCTCGCGGTCCATCACCAGCGGCCCGCGCTCCAGCGGACGGTTGGCCTCGCCGTCCGTCGGCTTGACGCCGTTGGCGGCGGCCTCGCGGGCGGCGACCCGGCGCAGAACTGCGCGTACGCGCTCCACCAGCAGGCGCTGCGAGAACGGCTTGGTGATGAAATCGTCGGCGCCCATCTTCAGGCCGAACAGCTCGTCGATCTCTTCATCCTTGGAGGTTAGAAAGATCACCGGCATGTCGGATTTCTGGCGCAGGCGGCGCAGCAGTTCCATCCCGTCCATGCGCGGCATCTTGATGTCGAAGATCGCAAGCTGCGGGGGGTTGGCCTGAAGCCCGGTCAGCGCGGTCGCGCCATCGGTATAGGTGTCGACGCGGTACCCCTCCGATTCGAGCGCGATCGACACCGAGGTCAAAATGTTGCGGTCGTCATCGACCAGAGCGATCGTCTGCATGGGAACTCCCTGTCAGCATCTGTTTTTTGGAAGGGCCGCCGCAAAGCGGACCAACTCCCTGTTTCTAGCATTTCTTGGAAAAAAACTGGAACAAATTGTGGCAAGGCCGCCCGCTCGGCGCTGACGCCGCGTTTTAAATCGAGCCGCGGCCCAACTCGGATGAGCAGTTAAGATCATGAGAAAGCAGGATAAATTTCATAACACTGTCATGCATGGATTTTCTTTAATCGATTAAATGACTGATTTCATTAGATTTTGCGACATCCCCGGTTGTCGGATGCGAATTAATTTAATATGTTTTTAAAAAATTGAATTTCTCTTGAAAGGCGAGAACATGGCGGAGCATGGAATCTACAATCGCGGCTTTCCGGTCGAGAGCGCGGGTCTGAAAGACCTGAAATCGGTCTACTACAACCTCCTTCCGGCCGAACTCTGCGAGGAATCGATCCGTCGTGGAGAAGCGGTTTTGACGGCCGGCGGCGCCCTGCGCGCGCTCACCGGCCAGCACACCGGCCGCTCGGCCAAGGACAAGTTCGTCGTCTGCGATGACGCCACGCGCGACCAGATCTGGTGGGACAACAACAAGCCGATGTCGCCGGAGCATTTCGCGCTGCTGAAGGCCGACATGCTGGCCCATGCGGCGGGCAAGGACCTGTTCGTCCAGGACCTGATCGGCGGCGCGGACGAGGCCAACCGCCTGCCGACGCGGGTGATCACCGAATATGCCTGGCACGCCCAGTTCATCCGCAACCTGCTGATCCGCCCGGATCGCGATCAGGTCGAGGATTTCGAGGCGAAGCTGACGATCATCAACCTGCCGTCGTTTTCGGCCGATCCGAAACGCTATGGCTGCCGCACCGAAACCGTGATCGCCTGCGATCTCGTCAATGGTCTGGTGCTGATCGGCGGCACATCCTATGCCGGCGAGATGAAGAAGTCGGTGTTCACCGTGCTCAACTATCTGCTGCCGGAACGCGGCGTGATGCCGATGCACTGCTCGGCCAATGTCGGCCCGGACGGCGATGCCGCCGTGTTCTTCGGCCTGTCGGGCACCGGCAAGACCACGCTTTCGGCCGATCCGGCGCGCACGCTGGTCGGCGATGACGAGCATGGCTGGGGCAAGGATGGCCTGTTCAATTTTGAGGGCGGCTGCTACGCAAAGACCATCCGGCTTTCGGCCGAGGCCGAGCCGGAGATTTACGCCACCACCCAGCGTTTCGGCACGGTGCTGGAAAATGTCGTGCTCGATGCCGACCGCCAGCCCGACTTCGATGATGGCTCGCTGACGGAGAACACCCGCTGCGCCTATCCGCTGGATTTCATTCCCAACGCCTCGCGCACCGGTCTCGCGCCGCATCCCAAGACCGTCATCATGCTGACGGCGGATGCCTTCGGCGTGCTGCCGCCGATCGCGAAGCTCACGCCCGAACAGGCCATGTACCACTTCCTGTCGGGCTACACGGCCAAGGTCGCGGGCACCGAAAAGGGCGTGACCGAGCCGGAAGCGACGTTTTCGACCTGTTTCGGCGCTCCGTTCATGCCGCGTCACCCGACCGAATACGGCAATCTCCTGAAGGCGTTGATTGCCAAGCACGGCGTGCAGTGCTGGCTGGTCAACACCGGCTGGACCGGCGGCGCCTATGGCACCGGCAGCCGCATGCCGATCCGCCAGACCCGCGCCATGCTGGCCGAAGCGCTGTCGGGCCGTCTGACTGAAGCCGAATTCCGCACCGATGACAATTTCGGCTTCGAAGTGCCGGTCGCGGTGCCGGGCGTCGATGCCGCGATCCTCAACCCGCGCGGCACCTGGTCGAACCCGACCGCCTACGACGCGCAGGCCAAGAAGCTGGTCGACATGTTCGTCGCCAACTTCGCCAAGTTCGAGGACCATGTGGATGCCGGCGTCAAGGCGGCTTCCCCGGGCGTGCTGGCCGCGGCCTGAGAAACAGGCGAGACCTTAAAGAGGGAGGATACCCGGGCGACTGAGGTCGTCCGGGTATTCGGGCTGCCGACGAAGCCATGGATGCGCAGGTTGACCGCTTCACTGGCGTTTCCTCTCAGGGGTCATGCTCGGACTTGATCCGAGCACCCAGGCGACTTAAGCCATTGAACTTCATTGGACTTATTGCGAACCCTTGCCGGGGTGCCTGGACCCTCGGGTCAAGCCCGAGGGTGACGCCGAGTTTAAGGACAGGTTTGTCAACACACTGGATACATGGACATTGAGGTCGCTCGGGTATTTTTGTTTTTCGTGATCACCAGCTACCAGGACAATTCGACATGCGGCCGTCCATCCGATGTCTTTGCCGGCGAGCGGCCGGTTTCGTCGATGGTGCAGTTGATCCGGCGGCGAAAGGCCGAAAAGCTGTCGAAGGTGACCACATCGATGGCCTCGTCGAACTTCATCGTCAGCCGGTAGTAACCGGGCCGGTTCTGCAGCGCCTGTACGGAGATCACCTCGGCGGTGAAGGGATGGCCGAGATAGGTGCCGCTAACGCGCGCGCCGAGCATCGATGGATTGAGCGGCGGCCGGTTGCCGACCCTGGCGTGGAGCGTGTTCCAGTCGCGAAAGCCGTATTGCGCGGCAACCAGTTCCAGCGCGCGGGAATGGCTGATGGTCTGGCCTTCCTGGGCCAGCCGGGAACGCAGGCGTTTGGCCTGATCCTTGAGCGTCTCAAGGGCGGGGAGCGGTGTGTGAGGCATTGCGAAGTCTTTCCTTCGCATTCGCTTTTATGGTGTTCCAGTGCCCGCATTGCCTGAAACGCGAATGCGCAAGGTTTGAAAAACTCGCTCATCGGTTCAACGGGCACTTCACCATGGGCTTCAACAAACCCGCGGGCGGCCGGCGACCCTTGCCGTTCCTGCTCGGTACGCCGGTTTTTTCTCTGCGTCAAGCAAGGCGCGCGGCCTTGAAGGGCAGGGTGGGGCGTGAGATAACGCCAGCCATGGCCTCAAGCGATCTCATCATCAACGACCGGATCACCATTTTCGGCTGGGAGCTGACCGAGCAGTTCGTGCTTGCCGGCGGGCCCGGCGGGCAGAATGTCAACAAGGTCGCGACTGGCGTTCAGCTGTTCTTTCCGCTCATGGCCTCGCCCTCGCTCTCCGACACGGTCAAGCGCAATGCCGCGCGCATTGCAGGCCGCAAGGTTTCCAAGGAGGGCGTGCTGATGATCGAGGCCAACCGGTTTCGCTCTCAGGAGCGCAACCGCGAGGATGCCCGCGAGCGACTGAAGGAGCTGATCCTCGCCGCCGCCGCCCCGCCGCCCCCCAGACGCCGCAAGACCCGGCCCACCAAGGGCTCGATCGAACGCCGGCTGAAGGCAAAGACCGGGCGCGGCGCCATCAAGAAGATGCGCGGCAAGCCCACGTCGGATGAGTAACCGCCATGAACGACCTGCCCGAAGGCTTCCGCTATCTGCCGGATTATCTCGACCGCGCCGCCCAGGAGGCGCTGGTCAGCGAAATCCGCGCCGTGGTCGCGGACGCCCCGCTCTATGTGCCGACCATGCCGCGCACCGGCAAGCCGATGTCGGTGAGGATGACCAATTGCGGCGCGCTCGGCTGGGTCACCGACAAGCAGCGCGGCTACCGCTATCAGGCAACCCATCCGGTGACCGGCAGGCCGTGGCCGCCCATGCCGGCAAGCCTACTGAACCTCTGGGACACGCTTGCCGATTACGAGCGCCCGCCCGAGGCCTGCCTCGTCAATTTCTATGACGAGAGCGCCAAGATGGGCCTGCATCAGGACAGCGACGAGGCCGATTTCAACGCGCCCGTGCTCTCGGTCTCGCTCGGCGATACCTGCCTGTTCCGCGTCGGCGGAACCGAGCGGGGCGGCAAGACGGTGTCGCTGAAGCTCAAGAGCGGCGATATCGTCCTGCTTGCCGGCAAAAGCCGCCTCGCCTTCCACGGCGTCACCCGCACCTATCCCGGCACCTCGACGCTTCTGAAGAATGGCGGCCGGATCAACCTGACGCTGCGCCGGGTCACGGCGTAGCCGCCGCATTCACAAAAAAAGCCGGCGGGCATGACCCGCCGGCGCGCCTTGGGAGGCTGTGTTCAGACCGCGCTTGTGGGACTTAACCCTCGCCGGTTCTGGATCAGCGCGGCGATCACCACCGGCGACATTACCGCAAGGCCGATCGCCAGCAGTTCGAGGTCGCCGATGCCTGCGATCGCCTCGCCCGGCAGCGCGATCAGGATCGCGCCGATCAGCAGCGGCAGCCTGAGGACCCAGGCATAGGGGCTGTCGCGGAACACCGGACCGATGCCCATGATATAGCCCTGGATGCCGCCCGCGAACATCCACACCCCGAACAGGGCAAGCATCAGCGAGACCACGATATTGCCCCAGCTTCCATGGCCGATCAGCGCCGGATCGAACACGAAGAAGAACGGGATGAAATAGACGATGCTGCCGATCTTCATCGCCTCGAAGCCGGTGCGCATCGGCGGCGTGTTGGCGACCGATGCGGCGGCGAACGCGCCGAGCGCCACCGGCGGCGTGATGAAGGACAGCATGCCCCAGTAGAAGATGAACAGGTGCGAGGCCAGCGGATCGAGCCCGACCTGGATCAGCGCCGGAGCCAGCATCACCGCGAGGAAGATGTAGCACGCCGTCGCCGTCATGCCGGTGCCGAGAACGAGGCTCGTCAGCGCGCCCATGATCAGGAGCAGCAGGGGGCTGTCGCCGGCAATCGACAACAGGTCGTTGACGAGCGTGCCGGCAAGGCCGGTCATCGAAAGCCCGCCGACGATCATGCCGACGGCGGCAAGGGTTGCGGCGAGCGTGGCGAACAGCCGGCCAAGCGAATCGATGAAATGCAGCAGTTCCTTTTTGCCCCAGCGATCGGTCTTCGAGACGATCTGGTTGATCACCAGCAGCGCGGCGGTGGCATAGAAGGGCGCATATTGCTCGTTCTGCATCACCAGCAGCATGAAGGTCAAAAGCCCGAAGGCGAAGACATGGTGCCAGCCTTCCTTGAGAGTCTGTTTCAGCTTCGGCAGTTCGGCGACCGGAATGCCCTTCAGCCCGTCACGCGCGGCGCGCGCATCGATCTGGATGAACAGGCCCATGAAATAGAGGAAGGCGGGGATCGCGGCAGACACCGCGATCGTGGCGTAGGGCACCTGCAGGAAATCCGCCATGACGAAGGCGGCGGCCCCCATGACGGGCGGCATAAGCACGCCGCCCGTCGAGGCGCAGGTCTCGATCCCGGCCGCCATCGTGCCCTTCATGCCGACCCTGCGCATGGCCGGAATGGTCATGACGCCGGTGGTCAGCACATTGGTGACGACGCTGCCCGAAAGCGAGCCCATAAGCCCGCTCGAAAGGATCGCGACCTTGGCCGGTCCGCCGCGGACATGCCCGAGAAGCGCAAAGGCAAGGTTGATGAAGAACCGGCCCGCGCCGGTATGTTCCAGAGCCGCACCAAAGACGACGAAGCCGAACACCAGATTGGCGAACGCCTTCAGCGGAATACCGAGCATGCTTTCAAGGCTCATCGCGTGATAGGCGGCGACATAGGAAAACGGCGAGGAGAACGCAGAGATCGGCCCCGGCATCCTGTCGGCAAACAGCGGATAGGCCGAAAAGAACAGCACGATCAGACCGAGGATCAGCCCGCCCGCGCGCCGGCCGGCGTCGAGCATGAGCACCCACAGGATCGCGCTGAAGATCACCGCCGTTTGAGGCGGCGACATTTCCCAGCCGAGCAACACGATGTCATAGGAATGAATGACGAAATAGGCGAGCGTGCCGACGGTGATCGCGGCAAGCGCCCAGTCGATGATGCCCGGACCCTTGGCGGTGTTGCCGCCGAAGCCGGGGATCAGCAGAAACACCATCGGGATGGCGAGCGCCAGCACCAGATAGAAATACTGGTTTTCGAGGATCGTGAAACCGAAATGCGATCCGAGATTGAACGTCTGGTTGGTGCCGAGCACGAGGAGGATCAGGGTGAAGACCCTGACCGCCCATCGCGCCGGACCGGGGAGATGGCGAGTCGGTGTCGACTCGCCGTCATGATAGATCTTTTCCGGTTCGGACATTCTTATTCTCTTACCTGAAATAAGCCGGGAAGCCCGCTGCTTCCAGCGCATCGGCGCGCACCTGCATCCACTTCTCGGCAAAACCGTCGCCGCTTTCGCCTTCCATGGTCGCCCAGGCATCCTGCAGCACCTTGCCGCGGGCGACGAGGTCGTCATTGTGCTTCTGGATCTCGTCCGTCCAGACGCCGGCTTCCTTGTAGTATTCGATGGCGCCGGCATTATAGGGCACGACCCAGTCGAACACCTGCCGGTCCGCGGCCCAGCCGGACGTGCCCGACTGCATCTTGGAATAGACCGGAGCCTGAAGGTCGATCGCCTTGGTGACGTTGTAGACCAGGTCTTCAGGTGCTGTGTAGGTGATCAGCGCCGGATAGGGCACGCCCGCGCATTCCAGCGGATGGTCCTCGTCGATATGGACGCCGACGGTGGCCTTGCGCTGGGTGAAGTGCGGGTTGACGGCCTGCAGCCGCTCCCAGCCTTCCTTGTCGGAGAAGGGCAGCGGCAGCCATTTCAGGCCCTGCGGCGAGGCGGCGGCCTGTTCCAGCACGCCGCTGCCGGAGGTCACCGCCGTCATCGCGTCAATCTGGCCGCTGGTAAACGCCTGCCAGGCGCCGCCATAGCTCGGCTGATCGACAAGTTGGACATCATCGACGGTGAGGCCGCCAAAGGCCAGAAATGCCCGGACATTGGACTGAAGCGAGGGCGAGCTGACCACCCAGCCGATCTTCTTGCCCTTCAGGTCCTGGATCGAGTTGATGTCGCCATTTTCGGCAACGCCCATAGCAACGCCATTGTCGGCGCCCGCCAGATCGACGGCCGTCAGTTTCTGCGGTCCGAGTTCGGGCGCGGCATAGCTCAGCACGCCCTCGAAAGCGTAGAAGGCATCGCTGCCGGCGAGCGCGAACGGCACCCGGCCCTCGCGCGCCGGCGCGATGCGTGAAAGGTCGGTGGAAGCCGGCAGTACGCGCAGCGAAATGCCATAGGCATCCTCCAGCGCCTTGCCGACCGCGATCGACTGGTTATAGCCAAGACTGCCGGTGTCGAAGCTGGTCCACACCAGCGTTTTTGGCAGGGTAACGGTGTCATCGGCGGCGGCCGCGCCTCCCGCCACCAGGCAGAGTGCACCGAGCGCCATGCGCGCAAATAATCTCATTGGTCTTTCCTCCTCGTCGTTTTGGCTGACTCCTTGGCATGGCCAGCGCAATCGCGGCCTTTCTGCCGTCCCGCGCCGAAATTAGGATGACTTGTGTTTCGGGGATATTTCAATCCAGATGCGTTTCGCTAGACGAAATAGAGGCCGCGTTATGTGCCGGAGACGGTGATAACGTGGCTGCAGCAAAAAAGCGGCCCGGAAGCCGCTGATAGTTGCAGTCTTGAGGTTAAGAACGCAGACGCCTGTTGCGAGAGGCTTCGGCATAAAGCTCCCCATCATATCTGCATCAGCTCCGATCACTTTGATGCAAGCCACGCCTCCTCGCCGTCGTGGAAGGCGGCGAGGGCTTCGGGGCGGTCGTCGCCCAGCAGGTCCTGGTTGACTGTGATGCCGCGGCTGCCCTGGAGATAGGACAGGAAGCAGTAGCTCGGGCGATAGCTCTCGAGCTTGTCCCAGTCGATCGGTAGCGCCTCGCGCGGATTGAGCGCGCTCATCACGTCGCGCTCGAACAGCACTTCGAAACTCATGATCTTCCAGCGTCCGTCCTCGCGCACGCAACGCGAGAAGAAGCGGCAGAAGACGTGGAAATCGACCGCGATGTCTTCCAGCTTCGCGCGGTTGAAGATCATCGCCGGGCTTTCCACGGTCGCCCGGTCGCCGTTGATGCGGGCGAAGGCCGGAAACACCCAATGCTTGCCGCCGCGCACCCTTTTCATGAACGCGCGAGTGGAATCGACATAGGCCGCCCCGCCCTTACCGTCATACCAGCTGGTGCGCACATAGGCGTCGTCGTGAAAGCATTCGCGCATCACGTCGAAGCGCCCCTGGTCGCGGGCAAAACGCTCCCGCCGCACAAGGTCGAAAAGCTCCTCGCGCTCCAGCATCTCCAGCAGGCGCTGTTCGGTTTCGGGTTGCATGGTGTCCTCCCTAGTGATCACGGTCAGGCCGTAAAGCCGACAAGCGCCTTGGTTTCCAGATATTCCTCGAAGCCGGCAAGGCCGAATTCGCGACCATTGCCGGACTGCTTGTAGCCGCCGAAAGGCAGCGACCGGTCGAAGGGCGCGCCATTATAGTAGACGCGGCCGGCGCGAATGCGATTGGCGATCTTGCGCGCGCGCTCGGGGTCGGGCGACTGCACGAAGCCGGCAAGGCCGAAGGGCGTGTCGTTGGCGATCGCGACCGCCTCGTCCTCGCTGTCATAGAACATCATCGACAACACCGGGCCAAAGATCTCCTCGCGTGCAATCCGCATGTCCGGCGTTACATCGGCGAATACGGTCGGCCGCACGAAATAGCCGGCATTGGCGGAGGCCGGGCGACCGGGCCCGCCGGCGACCAGCGTCGCGCCCTCGTCAATGCCTGCGGCGATCAGCGCCTGCACCTTGTCGAACTGGGACTGGCTCACCAGCGGGCCCATCGTGGTCTTCGGGTCCATCGGATCGCCGAGCACGATCGTGTCGATCGCGCCGCGGGCGGCCGCGATCGCCTCCTCGCGGTGGCCGCGCGGCACCAGCATGCGGGTCGGCGACTGGCAGTTCTGGCCGGCATTGGTGTTGCAGGCGTGGACGCCGGCGGCGACGGCCTTCGCCATGTCGGCATCCGGCAGGATGATGTTGGCGGACTTGCCGCCAAGCTCCTGCGTCACGCGCTTGATTGTGTCGGCGGCAAGTTTTGCCACGCGAACGCCCGCGCCGGCCGAACCGGTGATCGAGACCATGTCGACCTCCGGATGGCTCGCGATCGCCTCGCCGACGATCGGGCCGTCGCCCTGGACGAGGTTGAACACGCCGGCGGGGAGGCCCGCGGCATCGATGACTTCGGCAAGCGCCTTCGCGCTCAGCGGCGCGATCTCGCTCGGCTTCAGCACCATGGTGCAGCCGGTGGCGAGCGCCGGAGCGATCTTCGAGGCCATCTGGTTCAGCGGCCAGTTCCACGGCGTGATCATGCCGCAGAGCCCGATTGGCTCGCGCCGGATGATGCCGGTCGGCTCGGGTCGTTCGAATTCATAGGTCTCCAGAACCCGGATCGCCTCCTCGAAGTGAAACAGCGCCACCGTTGCCTGCCGTTCGGTGGAAAAGGTGATCGGCACGCCCATTTCCATCGTCATCAGCCGGGCGAGTTCCGGCAGCCGCGCCCGGAAACCGTCGACGATGCGGCGAAGCGCCGCCAGCCGTTCCGCGCGGGTGGTCGTGGACCAGGCGTCGAAGGCGCGTCGCGCGGCGGTGACGGCGCGATCGACATCGGCGGCGGAGCCGAGCGCGACCCGGCCGATCTGGCGCTCGTCGGCCGGGTTGATGATCGCGATCTCGCGCGCGCCGTCAGGCTTCACCCAGGTCCCGTCGATATAGAATTCCAGCGCGTCCATGATCCCTCCCTCAATCGGCTGCAGCGACTTTAGCCGCAATCGCCCGGGCCGCAATCGGGGCGCTGCCGCATTTCGTCTGCCGAAACGAGGGGCGCGCGCTTTTGCCTGGCGTCGCGCGGCTATCTAGAACATCATCTCACAAAAGGAGGACCGCATGCGGCGCTATTTCGAGGATTTCGAGGTCGGCGAGACCTGGACCAGCAAGACCGTTACCCTGTCGGAGGCCGATATCATCCGCTTTGCCGGCGAATATGATCCGCAGCCGATGCATACCGACCCGGAAGCCGCGGCCAAGGGCCGGTTCGGTTCGCTGATCGCCAGCGGCTGGCAGCTTGCGGCGCTCTCCATGCGTCTGTTCGTGGAGGAGGGCGGCTATGGCGAAACGCCGATGGTCGGCCTCGGCATCGATGAGTTGCGCTGGCGCAGGCCGGTGAAGCCCGGCGATCAGCTGACCGTCGCCCGCGAGGTGGTGGAAACCACAAGGCACGAAAAACGACCTGAATACGGCCGCATCCGCACCAAAGTGACTATGACCAATCAGGATGGCGAGACGGTGATGACCTACACGTCTCTGGGTCAGGTGCCCGCGCGCAATGCCGGGTAGGCCTTCGGCTGGCGAAACGCGATGGCGGCAGGGGATGCGCCGTAGCGCCTGTGAACAAAGCAACAACAAGGGGGATGCATGGTGGGCGAGATCAGCCGCAGGGATTTTTTTGTAACGACGCGCGACGGGGTGAAGATCGCGATCCGGGAGGTCGTGGATGCCACGGCGCCCGATCGGGCCGTGCCGATGATCCTGATGCACGGCACCCGCATACCCGGCCTGTCGGAATATGATCTCGACGTGCCGAACGGCTCGCTTGCCGAAGACCTCGCCAGAAGAGGGCATCGTTGCTACATCGTCGATGGTCGCGGCTTCGGCCGGTCCGAACGCCCGCCCGAAATGGAGGCGCCGCCGGCAAAGACCAGGCCGCTTTACCGCACGCTGGAGCTGACGCGCGATCTCGACGCCGCCGTCGACCATCTGCGCACCGCGAGCGGGCAGGACAGGGTCGGCATGTTCGGCTGGGGCGTCGGCGGCACCTGCGTTATGGCTTACGCGGCGCTTTTTCCGGAAAAGGTCAGCCATCTCGTGCTCTACGTGATGATGTATGGCGCGGCCGGCAACCACCCGAAATTCTGCCATGGTTCGCAATGGGAGGATCCGGCGCGGCCCGGCCATTTCAACCGGCCGCATTTCGGCAATTACACTTTCAATGCGGTCGACATGCTGACCCGCGAATGGGACCGGCAGATCCCGATCGCGGACAAGACCGCCTGGCGCGATCCGGCAATCGTCAAGGCCTTCGAGCAGGCGCTGATCGACGGTGATCCAACCGCGAAGGACCGCGATCCGCCGACCTATCGCAGCCCCAACGGCATGCTGGAAGACCTGTTCCTGATGGGCATCGGCCACAAGCTCGTCGATGCCAGCCAGGTCTATGCGCGCGTCATGATCGTGCGTCCGGAATTCGACACGCTGAGCCGGAAGGATGATATGGATGCGCTGGCGGCGGACCTGATCAACGCAGAGGAAGTGTTGTACTGGCAGCCGGAAAACACAACGCATTACATCCTGTTCGACCGACCGGAACGCGGGCGGGATGCGATGCTGGGCGAAATGGAGGCCTTTCTGAAGCGATAACACGTTTCGCCTGCCGAAACGCGCGGCCCGCGCGGTATGATTGCGGAACGGGGCTTGGTAGGCAGCAGGAGGAGAAGGGTGTGAAATGGCATCGGGGATGGAGGCCAGCACCCTGAACGGAGGAGGACTATCATGAACAAGAGAATTTTCGGCACGATCGTGCTTGGCATTTCCGCAATGACGGCAAGCGGCGCTTACGCGGCAAACTGCCCGGATGGCTTTCCGGAAAAGCCGATCCAGATGCTGGTGGGCTATGGCGCCGGCGGCGGCACGGATGCGATCGCGCGGGCGATCGCGGCAGAAATCGAGGAAAGCCAGGGCTGGACGGTCGTTGTCGACAACAAGCCGGGCGCCGGCGGCGGGGTGATGTCGGCAATGCTGATGAATATGAAGCCCGACGGCTATGCGATCGGCGTCGGCGCGACCGGCACGGTGGCGCTGAACCCCTACGAGAATGACGACACGCCCTACACCTATGAAAGCTTCGACTATCTGGGCACGGCAATGCAGATCAATTACGGCCTCGTCGCCCTGGTGGACCGGCCCTACCAGAACCTCGAGGAATTCATCGCCTATGCCAAGGAAAACAATGGCGCGACCATTGCCGTTGGCGGCAAGAGCCAGGAAATCCTCGTCGACCAGATGGCCAAGCATTACGATGTCAACCTGATCGCGGTGCCGAGCAAGGGCGCTGCCGACGCGCTGCAATCGACCCTCGGCGGCCATGTGGACGCGACCACGCAGGGCACCCAGCATGTGCAGCAGATCAAGGCCGGCGCGATGAACCAGCTCGCCTCGCTTACCGATGCGCGCGTGCCCTATGCGCCGGATTCGCCGTCGCTGGTGGAGGTCGGGCTCGATGCGACGATCGAGGGTCAGACCATCTTCATGATTCCCAAGGGCGTCGATCCGGCGATCCGGACCTGCCTGGAGGAAGCGCTCGACGAGGCGGTCGATTCCGAAAGCTATGGCGAGTTGATGACGAGGCTTGAAAACGAGCCGCTCAACCTCGGGCCGGAGGCAACCACCGAGCGGATCGCCAAGAACGCTCAGTTCTACAAGACCTATCTCGGCAAGTGACGCGGGAAAGGTCCGGCAGCATGCAGTTTGAACGTCTGATCGGGGGAGCCGCCATCATCTTCGGCGGTTTCCTTCTCTTCTACCTGATCCCCGATCAGGTGACCGCCAGCGCCGGGCCGATTGACCCGTCGCTGTTTCCAAGGATCGCGGCCTGGCTGTTCATCCTGCTCGGCGCGGTGCAACTCGTCATGAAGCCGCGCGAGGCGGCCGAGTTCGACGGCTACGAGTTCGCCCGTCTGGCGGGGCTTACTATCGCCGTGCTCGCGGCAGCGCTTGCCATGCCGCGGATCGGGTTTCTGCCATCGGCGGTGGCGCTGATGGCGGTGATCTGCGCCTTCATGTTCGAGCGGCGCTATGCCTGGCTTGCGGCAACCATCGCCGCCGTGCCGGTCGGCACCTGGTTCGTCTTTGTCATCGTCATGGGCCGCCCGCTGCCCGCAATCCCGTTCTGAGAGCGCTCTGATGCCTGATTTTGCAACCATTATCGGCGGGCTGACGGACGCGCTCACGCTCACCAATATTCTCTATATCATCCTCGGCGTCGCCGTCGGCCAGATCGTCGGCGCCATTCCCGGCATGACGCTGCTGATGGCGCTCGCGATCGCCATCCCGCTCACCTATACGCTCGACACGCTGACGGCGCTGGCCTTCCTGATTTCCGTCAACAAGGGCGGCACGGTCGGCGGCGCGATCCCGGCGATCCTGATCAACACGCCCGGCACGCCGGAATCGGCAGCGACCGCGCTGGACGGGCACCCGATGGCCAAGAAGGGCCGGCCGATGAAGGCGATGAAATACTCGCTTTATTACTCGGTCTTCGGCGATATTTCGAGCGACATCGTGCTGATCACCATCTCCGCGCCTCTGGCGCTGGTGGCCCTCAGGATGGGGCCGATCGAGATCACCGCGCTGATGATCCTCGCCTTCACGGTGATCACCGGTCTTGTCGGCAATTCCATGGTGAAGGGGCTGATGGCGGCGGCGCTCGGCTTCCTGTTCGCCTCCGTCGGCATCGATCCGGGGCTGGGTACCCCGCGCTTCACCTTCGGCTCGCTCGATCTTTATGACGGCCTGCCGCTGACAGCGATGTCGATCGGGCTTCTGGCCGTCTCCGAGATTTTCCGCCAGATCGCGGCCACCACGCGGGCGACAAGCACGGCCTCGCCGATCCGGGTGCGTTCCGACGATCCGGAGGACAGGGGCGTTACCCTGACCGAGTTGCTCGCCAACAAATATGTCGCGATCCGCGCTTTCGTGATCGGGACCGTGATCGGCGCGATCCCGGGGCTCGGCTCGGCGACCGCAGGATTTCTATCCTATTCGGTCACCAAGCAGGCTGCGAAGGATCCGGAAAGTTTCGGCAAGGGCGATCCGCGCGGCATCGCGGCGTCGGAAGCCGCCAATTCGGCGGTGGTCGGCGCCAATCTGATCCCGCTTCTGACGCTCGGCATTCCCGGCAATATCGCCGCCGCCCTTCTGGTCAGCGCCTTCATCATTCACGGCGTCCAGCCGGGTCCGCTCCTGTTTGAGGAGCAGGGAAGGCTGATCTACGGTCTGTTCGGGGCGATGCTGATCGCCAATTTCTGCAATCTCGGCGTCGGCCAGGTCGGCATGCGGATCTGGTCGATGGCGATCGCCGCGCCCAATTCGGTGGTCTATCCGGCAGCGCTGCTGCTCTGCATCACCGGGGCCTATGTCACCGCCGGCTCGATGTTCGGCGTCTACATCATGCTCGCCTTTGGGGTGCTCGGCTATTTCATGCAGCGTTTCGGCTTTTCGGTGGTCGCCTTCATCATCGGCTATGTGCTGACGCCGGAACTGGAATCGAAGATGGTGCAGTCGATCCTGATCAGCCGCGGCGATCCGATGGTGGTGTTCCAGCATCCGATTGCGCTGGTCCTGCTGGCGCTCTCGGTGGTTTCGATCGTCTATCTGGGGCCGAGGAAGAGGAAAAAGAAACCGGAACCCGAGCCGATCGAGGACTGACCGGCTGTCGCGCGGACGCGCTCGGAGTTTTCTAAGCGCGTTCGTCAGTTTGTAAACAAACCTGCCCTTAAACTCGGAGTCATCCTCGTGCTTGACACGAGGATCCAGGCAACGCGGCAGGGGTTCGCTATAAGTTCACTGAAATTCAATGACTTAAGTCGCCTGGATGCTCGGATCAAGTCCGAGCATGACCCCTGTGGGGTACGCCAGCGAAGGTGTTGACCTGCGCATCCAAGGGTTTGTCAGCAGTCTGAGGATCGCGCTCAGAGTTTCCTCAGCGCGACCGTTTCCACCAGATGATCGCGGCCCTTGCGCAGGATCAGGTCGGCGCGCGGGCGGGTCGGCAGGATGTTTTCGATCAGGTTCTTCATGTTGATGTTGTTCCAGAGGTCCTCCGCCGTCGACAGCGCGTCCTCCTCGGTCAGCCGCGCATAGCGATGGAAATAGGAGGCCGGGTCGCGGAAGGCGGTCTGGCGCAGCTTCATGAAGCGCTCGACATACCAGTGATGGATCAGGTCGGTGCTGGCGTCGATATAGATCGAGAAGTCGAAGAAATCCGAGACCATCGGCACCATGCGCCCGCCGGCCGGCAGATCGCGGGCCTGCAGCACGTTGATGCCCTCGAAGATCAGGATATCGGGACGATCGACGGTGACGAAGCCGTCGGGCAACACGTCATAGCTCAGATGCGAATAAAGCGGCGCCTTTACATTCGGCATGCCGGCCTTGATCGCCGAAAGGAAGCGCAGGATCGCGGCGGTGTCGAAGCTTTCGGGAAAGCCCTTGCGCCGCATCAGTCCTTCCATCTCCAGAACCGCATTGGGGTAGAGAAAGCCGTCGGTGGTGACGAGATCGACCTTGGGGCTGGACGGCCAGCGGGCGAGAAGCTGCTTCAACAGGCGTGCCGTGGTCGACTTGCCGACCGCGACCGGGCCGGCGATGCCGATGATGAAGGGTGTTTTCGCGTCCGCCTCGCCGAAATTGAGGAACTGGCCGCGCTGGCGGAACAGCATCTGCGAGGATTCCACGTGGCTCGACAGCAGCCGCGACAGCGACAGGTAGATGCGCCGCACCTCTTCCAGATCGATCGGGTCGTTCAGCGAGCGAAGCTTGTGAACTTCCTCGGCCGTCAGCGTCAGCGGCGTATCGGCGCGGAAATGCGACCATTCCTCGGCGGTAAAGAAGCGATAGGGCGAGACCGTGCCGCCGGAACCGTCCCCCTCCGCGACCAGCGTTTCCTCGAAACCGGCGATCATGAGGACGTGCGTCCCGCCTTCTCGGCGATGCCCGACTGGCCGGTGCGGCTTGCAAGTTCGGCCATGACGTCGGAGAGCGGAATGTCGGCGATCTTCAAAACCACGAGAAGATGGAACAGCACATCGGCGCTTTCCCCGACAAGGTTCTCGCGGTCTTCGGCGATCGCCGCGATCACCGCTTCGACGGCCTCCTCGCCGAGCTTCTTGGCGGCCTTGCGCTGGCCGCCGGCAACGAGTTTGGCGGTCCAGCTTTCCTCGGGCGAAGCCGCGGCGCGGGTTCTGACAATTGCCTCCAGATCGGCAAGCGTGAATTCAGACATGTCCTCTCCTTTGCCGTCAGTCGAGCCTGACGGCAATCCCGCTGTCAGCCATATACTGTTTGGCCTCGCCTATGGAATAGGTGCCGAAGTGAAAAATTGACGCAGCCAGAACGGCGGTGGCGTGTCCATCGCGAATGCCTTCCACCAGATGATCGAGCGTGCCGACGCCGCCCGACGCGATCACCGGCACGGAGACTGCATCGGCAAGCGTACGGGTCAGTTCGATGTCGTAGCCTGCCTTGGTGCCGTCGCGATCCATCGAGGTCAGCATGATTTCGCCCGCGCCGAGAGCAACGACCTTGCGGGCGAATTTCACCGCGTCGATGCCGGTCGGCTGGCGGCCGCCATGGGTGAAGATTTCCCAGGCGCTGTCGCCTTCGCCGGCCGGCGTTTCCCGGCGCTTGGCATCGATCGACACCACGATGCATTGATTGCCGAACTTGTCGGCGGCTTCGGCCACGAATTCCGGGTTCTTCACCGCCGCCGAGTTGATCGACACCTTGTCCGCGCCGCAAAGCAGCAGCTTGCGGATATCGGCGACGGTCCGCACCCCGCCGCCGACGGTCAGCGGCATGAAGCAGTGCTCGGCGGTGCGGGTCACCACATCGAAGATGGTCTCGCGATTGTCGGAGGTGGCGGTGATATCAAGAAAGCAGAGCTCGTCCGCGCCCGCCGCATCATACGCTTGCGCCGCCTCCACCGGATCACCGGCATCGATAAGATCGACAAAGTTGACCCCCTTGACGACCCGACCGTCCTTGACGTCGAGACAGGGTATGACGCGGGCTTTGAGGGTCATCGCCGGTACCTTTACAAGTGTAAGCGCCTGAGGCTTGCTGGCAGTTCAGAATTGAGAATGGTTTGTAGGACGTTGAAACGGAAAGGGCAATAAATTGCGGTTCAGCGATTACATTGTTTATGTCGATGAAAGCGGCGATCACAATCTCAGCGTCATTTCACCGCATTATCCGGTTTTCGTGCTGGCTTTCTGCGTTTTTGAGAAGGCCTCCTATATCGAAGCCACCGTGCCGGCGTTTCAGCGGCTCAAGTTCAAATGGTTTGGCCATGATGCCGTGGTATTTCACGAGCGCGAGATGCGGCAGCAGAAACCGCCTTTCGCCTTCCTTCAGAATCGAGATCGTAGAGACGACTTCATGACTGATCTGAATGAACCGCACCGGGTTTGCCGGAGGCTCCTACTCTTGAGTAAGATGGAGCATCATGAGCAAAACAACGAACAAATATTCCCCTGAAGTCCGTGAGCGGGCGGTGCGGATGGTTCTCGACAATGCCGGTC
>NZ_JBAKFQ010000028.1:0-63375 GCF_053484255.1 Martelella sp. FLE1502 | reverse complement strand
CCATCGTTTCAATCGCTGCAGCATTCAACCTCATAAAATCCGTCCACACGGCCTAAAGTGGACTTGATCGGAGGACCCGAATGCAACGCGCTGCCAGCAAAACCGTCCGGCGAACGGCGACGGCGGTTATCGCCGTGGCCTTTATAGTCTCCACACCGTTCGTGGTGCCGAACGGCATCGAATCCGTGAAGCTGCTTGCGCTGCGCAATGACCCGGTCAAGCTGACGGATTACAGGCTGGAGCAGCTCACGCCCGCCGACTACGACCGCGCGATCCGCGAGGCGCTTGCCAGCGACGACCCCGATCTCGCCGAAAGCGTCATCACCCTTGCCGACAGCCGCGGCGTGCGCATCGACGGCGCCGAGCGCGAGCGCGTCGAAATCGCCGTCTCGGAGGCCGGCAGCCTTGGCAACCAGATCTACGAGCTGTGGGATGGCGCCCTGACCGGCAAGCCCGACAGCGCCGTCGGGCTGGTGGGCGCGATCGCCACCGATCTCACAACGGTCGGCGATGTCCGCGACATCATCATCGAGGGCGGGTCCTATCTGCAGGGCGAGGACTATGATCCGCTGATCCTCGGCCTGTCCGTGGCGGGCCTTGCGATCACCGGCGCGGTGGTGCTGTCCGGCGGATCGGCATCATCGGCCAAGATCGGCACCAGCACGCTGAAGGCCGCCGGCAAGGCCGGCGCGATCGCCACGCCGCTGCGGCGCTCCTTCACCCGACTTTCCGGAGAGGTCGTCAGCGGCCCGGCGCTGCGCAAAAGCCTGCCGCTGCTCAAGCGCGGCAACGTGCCGGCAGCGCGGCGGGCGCTGACAAGCTCGCTCGACGTCAAGCCGCTGGTGAAGATGCAGGACGCGGCCATGGAGGTCGGCACGGTGATGACCAAGAACGGCTTCAAGGCCGGCACGGACATGCTGAAAGTGGCCGACACGCCGGCCGACCTGACCAAGCTCGGCAAGCTCTCCACCCGCTTCGGCAAGCGCTTCCGCGCCATCGTCTTCATGCTGGGTTCGGGCGCGATCACGCTCGCAGGCGTCATGCTGACGGCGGCAAGCTGGACGGCGACCTTCGCGATGTGGCTCGCCGGCGCTGCCTATTTCGGCTACCGCGCCCTCAGGATCGGCTGGCGGTTTCTGTTCTATCCGGCCGGGCGCATAATCGTCCGGCTCTGGGCCTGACGGAAATCAAACCGTCATATCGAAGACGAGAATGCCGGAAATGCCGCCGGCAGCGGCGGCGACGAGCTTCTCGCCCACGGCTTGGTGATCGGGGTGATCGAGATAGGCGTCGCGCGCGGCCGAATCCTCGAAGGTCACGATGAAGCCGTCGCCATAGCCGCTGTCGAGGCCTTCCGGCGAAACGTTCGCGCCCGATTTGAAATCCACGATGCCGGGGATGACGCGCTTCAGACCGGCGATCTCATCGTAGAGCGCCTGCTTTTCCTCAGCCCCGGCTTCCTGGCGAAATCGAATGAATACGCAATGCATGATCATGATGTTTTCCGAAGCGCCTCAGCGCCCTGGCCCCTTTTTGAACGGTTCCATCCCCTGACGCGCCAATTCGTCGGCGCGTTCATTCTCTTCGTGGCCGGCATGGCCCTTCACCCAATGTAGTGTGACATCGTGCCTGTTGCGCTCGGCTTCAAGAGCCTGCCACAATTCGGCGTTCTTGACGGGTTTCTTCGCGGCGGTCTTCCAGCCGTTCTTCTTCCACCCGTGGATCCATTTCGAGATGCCGTCCTTGACGTATACGCTATCGGTATAAAGCGCCACGGTGCAAGGCTCCCTCAGCGCCTTCAGCGCCTCGATCGCCGCCATCAGCTCCATGCGGTTATTGGTCGTCAGCTTCTCGCCGCCGCACAGATCGCGTTCCTTGTCGCCGTAACGCAGCACCGCGCCCCAGCCGCCGGGGCCGGGATTGCCGGAGCAGGCCCCGTCGGTGAAAATCTCAACTGTCTTCTTCAAGCCTGTTCCAGTCCGTATTCGCTGGCCGTTGCCACAGAACGGTGAAAGCGCAGATAGCGCAGATATTCGAGCGGGTCCTTCTTCACCACCAGCGCGCCCGCCGGCGTGTTCAGCCAGTCATAGAGCCGGGTCAGGAAGAACCGCAGCGCCGAGCCGCGGCACAGCAGCGGCAGCGCCTCGATCTCGTCTTCGCCAAGCGGCCGCACGCTCTGATAGCCCTCGATCAGCGCCCGGGCCTTGGTGACGTTGAAGGAACCATCCTTTTCGAAGCACCAGGCATTGAGGCAGATCGACAGGTCATAGGCGAGGAAATCATTGCATGCGAAATAGAAATCGATCAGGCCCGAGAGCCTGTCGCCGATGAAAAACACATTGTCGGGGAACAGATCGGCATGGATCACGCCCTCCGGCAGGTCCACCGGCCAGCGGTCCTCAAGCGTTGCGAGTTCCATCGTGATCTCGCTTTCCAGACCCTTCTGCACCTCGTCGGCGCGGGCGGCGGATTTGTCCCACAGATCGACCCAGCCCTTGAGCGCCAGCGCGTTCTTGCGCGTCAGATCAAAATCCTGACCGGCGATATGCATGCGGGCGAGCGCGACGCCGAGCTCCCGGCAATGGGGCGCGGCGGGCTTTCTGAGCCACATGCCTTCCAGAAACGAAATCAGCGCCGCCGGACGCCCGCAGAGCCGGCCATAGGGCGCGCCGTCATCGCGCGCCAGCGGCAGCGGGCAGGACAGACCGCGATCGGCCAGATGCTGCATCAGGCCGAGATAGAACGGCAGATCGCCCTCATCCACGCGCTTTTCATAAAGCGTCAGGATCAGCGGAAATTTCTCGGTGTGCAGCAGGAAATTGGAGTTTTCAACGCCCTCCGCGATACCGCGATAGGACAGGAGTTCGCCGACGTCATAGGCTTTCAGAAACTGCCGCAGATCGTCTTCATTGATATCGGTATAGACGGCCAAATGCTTATCGTCCGTTGACGAAGGCCATGTCCTCGACGGTCAGTTCGACATCGCGGAGCTGGCGGTTGACGAGGAAATGTTCGTTCTCGACGGTGGTTTCGGCAAGCTCGATCGTGGTGTCGAACCGCGCGCGGAACGCCTCGATGATCTCGTTCACCACGACTTCCGGGGCCGAAGCGCCGGCGGAAAGCCCGAGGGTGCGGATCGGGCCGATCGCGTCGAAATCGAGTTCGGCGGCGCGCTGGACGAGGATCGCCTCCTTCGCCCCTGCCCGTTTGGCCACTTCCACGAGACGCCGGGAATTGGACGAATTCGGCGCGCCGACGATGATGAAGAGGTCGCAGCCCGGCGCCGCCGCCGAGACTGATTCCTGGCGGTTGGTGGTGGCATAGCAGATCGAATCGGCCGATGGGGCGGTGAGGTTCGGAAACCGCTCGGTGAGCTTGGCAATCACCGCCGCCGTATCCTGCACCGACAGCGTCGTCTGCGTGACATAGCCGAGATTGTCCGGATCGGCGGGCTGGTAGCGCTCGGCATCCTCCACCGTTTCCACCAGCGACACCGCGCCCTCCGGCAACTGCCCCATCGTGCCGATCACCTCCGGGTGGCCGGCATGGCCGATCAGCACCACGTGGCGGCCGAGCCGCTCATGGCGCATCGCCTGCTTGTGGACCTTGGAGACCAGCGGGCATGTCGCGTCGAGATAGAAGAGGTTCCGGCTTTCGGCATCGGCCGGCACGGATTTCGGCACGCCATGGGCGGAAAACACCACAGGCTGTTCGCGATGCTCCGCCGGAATCTCGTCGAGCTCCTCGACGAAGACCGCGCCGCGCGCCTCGAGCCCTTCCACGACGTAGCGGTTATGCACGATCTCGTGACGCACATAGACCGGCGCGCCGTAGCGCTTCAGCGCCAGTACGACGATCTGGATCGCCCGGTCGACGCCGGCGCAAAAGCCGCGCGGGCCGCAAAGGCGAATGGTCAGTGGGGTCATGGTCATCTCGCTCAAATCATTTCGGGCAACTGATACCAATGATGACGGTCCTTTGTCCAATGCGCGTTTGCGCCCGAGGTGGATGGAAGCGCCGCAATCGCGATGCCGTCGAGCGTCCGCTGCTGCAGGCCGCAGCTAATCGTCTTATCGCCGAAATAGATGCGCGCGCCGGTGAGGCTGGTGAACGCGATCAGCTTCGGGCGGAAATACCGCATCTTCTCCTCGAAGGCGGCGATGTCGAAGGCCGACAGGGTCAGCGCCTTGTCCATGCCGCTCTCGCTCTGGTTCAGATCGGTAAGGCCGATGCCGTAATCAAGAAGCTTGCGGAAATCCGTCGGCGAAACCTGCTCCGGCGTCAGCCCGATCTCGTGAAGCGTGCGGTAGAATTTGTTGGAGGGATTGGCATAGAACGAGCCGGTGCGCGCCGAGATGTGCCCCTTCGCCGTGCCGCAGAACACGATATCGAGCCCCGGCGCGAGCAGGTCAATCATGCTTTCGCCAGCCGCGCCAGGCCAGCAGGCCGACAATCACCGCCAGCACTGCCGCCAGCCCATACCAGGTGATCGCATATTGCAGGTGGTCGTTCGGAAACGAGATCCGGGTCACGCCGCCGACGGGCAAGCCGCCCGGATTGGGCGCGTCATCGGCATCGACGAAGAAGGGCACCACCTCACCGGCCGAAAGCCCGGTCGATTGCGCCATCGCGTCGATATCCTTCCAGTAGAAGATGTTCTGCGCGATAGCGTTCTCGGGCACCGCAAACGAGGGTTTTTCGTCGAGCCGGTCGCGGGCAAGGCCGGTCACGGTTACCGTGCCGGTCACCTGCCCTTCCGGCCGGGTCGCGGCATCCTTCATGTCGAACGGCACGAAGCCGCGATTGACGAAGACCGCGCGGCCATCCGCAAGCCTGAGCGGCGTATAGACGTAATAGCCGGACTGGCCCTCGTAGGTCGCGAAGAAATGCCGCTCGCGGTCATGCTCGAAACGGCCGGTTACCGCTATCGGCCGGTACTCGATTTCACTCCTCGGCAGCGCCTCGGCCTCGGCAAGCGTGATCGGCGGCGCCTGCAACTGCTGCTCGACCGAGGCGAGCAATGCCTCCTTCCAGTGCAGCCGGCGCACCTGCCAGTTGCCAAGCGAAATCAGGGTCACGAAGGCAAGCGCGGCAAGCACCAGCCCCACAATCTGCACAAGCGCCTTCCGTCTAGGCATCGTCATCGCGCTTGATCATGCCCTCGGCGGCGGAATGGCGGTATTGCAGCACGATCAGCACGCCCTTGAAGGCGCGCAGCGCAGCCAGCGAAAGCACAATCGCGAGCGGCACCCAGATGACGATATGCACCCAGAACGGCGGCGAATAGGTAATCTCGGACCAGAGCACCAACCCGATCACCAGAAAGCCAACGGCCAGCATCACGAAGATCGCCGGCCCGTCACCCGAATCGGCAAAGCCGTAGTCCAGGCCGCAGTTGTCGCATTCCGGCTTCAGGGCCAGAAAGCCATCGAAAAGCGGGCCCTTGCCGCAGCGGGGGCAGCGGCCCTTGAGGCCGGAAAGAATGAGCGGGGCAAGCGGATTTTGGTCTGCGGGCATGAATTTGAAAGCCTTCCTGAAACCGGAAGGCGCCTTCTCACTTGATGACGTCGTGCCAGTCGTTGTGGTTGCGCACGCTCAGCGCCTTGAAGAACGGGCAGAGCGGGATGATCTTCCAGCCGCCCTTGCGCGCCTCGTCGACAGCGTGGCGAGCCAGCGTTTCGCCGACGCCCTTGCCGCGCAGCGCATCCGGCACGCCGGTGTGATCGATGATGATCAGCCGATCGGAACTGCGGGAATAGGTCATCTCCGCCTCATGGCCGTCAACGACCGTGTAGTAGCGGCCGCCCGAGGCAGTCTTTTCTTCCTGTACGGTCATGATGCACCCTTCCCAAAAGCCGACCGCCGCCTCGATGGGCGGCGGAGGGTGGTTTCAAATTCAGTGGCCGGTTTCAGCCAGCGGCGCGCCCCATCCGCCCCAGATGTAGATGGTGAAGAACAGGAACAGCCAGACCACGTCGACGAAGTGCCAGTACCATGCGGCGGCCTCGAGGCCGAAATGGCGCTCCGCCGTGAAAGATCCTCGTGCCGCGCGAATCAGGCAGACGATCAGGAAGATCGTGCCGACGATCACGTGGAAGCCGTGGAAACCGGTCGCCATGAAGAAGGTGGCGCCATAAATGGAGTTTTTGAAGGCAAACGGCGCCTCGTAATACTCATAGGCCTGAACGCCGGTAAACAGCAGGCCGAGCAACACGGTGAGTGTCAGGCCCTGGAGCAGGCCCTTGCGGTCGCCATGGATCAGGGCGTGATGCGCCCAGGTCAGCGTGGTGCCGGACAGAAGCAGGATGATGGTGTTGTAGAGCGGGAAATGCCAGGGATCGACAACGGCAATGCCTTCCGGCGGCCAGGTTCCGCCGGTCGCTTCCACGCGCGCCGCCTGGATCGCCTCGCCGGTGAACAGGCTGGCATCGAAGAACGCCCAGAACCACGCCACGAAGAACATCACTTCCGAGGCGATGAACATGATCATGCCGTAGCGAAGATGCAGCGAAACGACCGGGGTATGGTGCCCCTCGCGCCCTTCCTTGATCGTGTCCGACCACCAGCCGAACATCACATAGATGGTAACCGCGAGACCGATCAGCAGCAGCCAGGGCTGCGCCAGATCGAGGCCGAGAATATTGAACGAACCACCGCTGAGGTAGCGCATATAGCCGACGCCGCCGAAGCACAGCAGGAAAGCGCCGATGGCGGCGACCAGCGGCCAGGGGCTTGGGTCGATGATATGATAATCGTGGTTCTTGTGCTGCGCGTCTGCCATTCCTGGTCCCCGTTTCCTCTCTCCCTGAAAACCGCGCCCCGCGTCGGGCGCCGTTTCAGTAAACTAGCATCTACACCGTTTCCGGTCTTTGGCAAATCACCCGCTGCTTTATCAGCATTTGGTCCGAACTTGCCGTTTTAATCAATCCCCGCGAACGATAATCCGCGAGCGGTGACGGCGCTCGTTCAGGAGCTACCGTCCGAGCTTGCGGCAGACGCCTTGGCGGCGACCGGCTTCTCGTGTTCAAAGAACGTATAGGACAGCGTCAGAACCCTGATATCCTTGGTCTCTTCCGCCTCAACGATCGCCGGATCGACGAAGAAGACGACCGGCATTTCCAGAGTCTCGCCCGGCTGCAGCACGGTCTCGGTGAAACAGAAGCACTCGACCTTGTTGAAATAGGCGCCGGCCTGAAGCGGCGTGACGTTGAAGATCGCCTGTCCGAGGATAGGCTCGCTGCTCTTGTTGCGGGCGTTGAACATGACCTGCACCGTCTCGCCGATCTTGGGCGAAACCGATTTCTGCTCCGGCTTGAATTCCCAGTCCAGACCCGGCGCGACATTGGCGTCGAAGGTCACCTTGATCGTCTTGTCGAGCACCACGTTGGAATACTGCTCGACCCGCTGGGCCGTACCGTTATAGCCGGTGACCTGACAGAATATGCGATAGAGCGGCACGGCGGCAAAGCTCATCGCGGTCATGCCGAACACGAAAACAAGGCACATCAGAACGATGGCGCCGTTATTGCGTTTGCCGCTCGCTTGCGTCATCTCGCCTCCTCAGGCCGCACCGAACTTGACCATGGTGATGATGTAAAACAGCACCACGAGGCCGAACAGCACGAAGCCGAGCGCGATATTGCGCGCGCGCCGGGCCCGTTTCTGCTTGTCGGTCAATTTCACTGTCTCGATCATGGCTTCACCCGAAAACCAGCATGGCCGCGCGATCGACCATCAGACCGGCGAAGATCGCCGCCAGATAGAAGAGCGAAAACGCGAACATTTTCTTTGCCGGCACCATTTTGCTGTCGCCCTCGGCCATCGCCCGCACCTTCAGCGAATGGTAGACGAAGTGGCCGCCGAGCGCTGCCGCGAACACCGCGTAGAACGGGCTTGCAAGCCCCGTCAGCGCCGGCGCGACGCCTGCGATCGCGGTCAGCACCGCATAGACGACCATCTGGTTCTTTGTTGATTTCTCGCCGGCCACATTCGGCATCATCGGGATGCCGACATCGTCGTAATCGCCCTTCTTGAAGAGCGCCAGCGCCCAGAAATGCGGCGGGGTCCACAGGAAGGTGATCGAAAACAGAATGATACTGTCGAGCGAGATCGAGCCGGTGACCGCCGCCCAGCCGATCATGGGCGGGAAAGCGCCGGCCGCGCCGCCGATGACGATGTTCTGCGGCGTCGCCCGCTTCAGCCACATCGTGTAGAACACGGCGTAAAAGAAGATCGTAAACGCCAGAAAACCGGCGGCGAACCAGTTGATCGCGAGGCCGAGCGTTGCCACCGAGAAGCAGGCAAGCGTTATACCGAAGGCGAGCGCCTCTTCGCGGCGGACCCGGCCGGCCGGGATGGGGCGATTCGCCGTGCGCGACATCACGGCATCGATATCGGCGTCATACCACATGTTGAGCGCGCCAGCCGCGCCGGCGCCGATGGCGATGCACAGGATCGCGATCGCGCCCATGACCGGATTGATCGAGCCCGGCGCCAGGAACAGGCCGGCAAAGGCGGTAAACACCACCAGCGACATCACCCGCGGCTTCAACAGCGCGAAATAGTCCCGCCCGGTTGCTTCCGAAAGCGCGAGATCGTCGCCAAGGTCGTTGTCGATTACTGTCATTGTCAGCTCTCATTTCAAAAAAGACCGCGCGCCATCGGTCGGCGCGCGAGCTTCGTTGTTTGTCGCATCGCCTTAGCGGATGCGCGGCAGTTCCGACCACTGGTGGTAGGGCGGCGGCGAGGAAAGCTGCCATTCGAGCGTGGTCGCGCCCGGGCCCCACGGATTGTTGCCGGCGACCCGCTTCTTCGCGAAGGCCTCGAAGATGCCGAACAGGAAGATCAGCACGCCGATGGCCGAGATATAGGAGCCATAGGACGACACCGCGTTCCAGCCGGCAAAGGCATCCGGATAGTCGATATAGCGGCGCGGCATGCCCGACAGGCCCAGGAAGTGCTGCGGGAAGAACACCAGGTTCACGCCGACGAACATCACCCAGAAATGAATGTGGGCAACCTTCTCATTGTACATGTAGCCGGTGATCTTCGGGAACCAGTAGTACCAGCCGGCGAAGATCGCGAACACGGCGCCGAGCGACAGCACGTAGTGGAAGTGGGCCACCACGTAATAGGTGTCGTGGAACGAGCGGTCGAGGCCGGCATTGGCAAGCTGCACGCCGGTGACGCCGCCGACGGTGAACAGGAAGATGAAGCCGATCGCCCACACCATCGGCGCGCGGAAAGAGATCGACCCGCCCCACATCGTCGCGATCCAGGAGAAGATCTTCACGCCCGTCGGCACCGCGATCACCATGGTGGCGAACACGAAGTAGCGCTGGGTGTCGAGCGACAGGCCGACCGTATACATGTGGTGGGCCCAGACGATGAAGCCGACGGCGCCGATCGCGACCATGGCATAGGCCATGCCGAGATAACCGAACACCGGCTTCTTCGAGAAGGTCGAGATGATGTGGCTGATGATGCCGAAACCGGGCAGGATCAGGATGTAGACCTCGGGGTGACCGAAGAACCAGAACAGATGCTGGAACAGGATCGGGTCGCCGCCGCCATCCGGCGAGAAGAAGGTCGTGCCGAAATTGCGGTCCGTCAGCAACATGGTGATGCCGCCCGCCAGAACCGGCAGCGACAGCAGCAGAAGGAAGGCGGTGATCAGCACCGACCAGGCGAACAGCGGCATCTTGTGCAGGGTCATGCCCGGCGCGCGCATGTTCAGGATGGTGGTGATGAAGTTGATCGCGCCGAGGATCGAGGACACGCCGGCCACGTGCAGCGCGAAGATCGCGAGATCGACCGCCGGTCCCGGCATGCCGCTGGTGGAGAACGGCGGATAAAGCGTCCAGCCGCCGCCAACGCCGTTGGAACCCGCCGGCCCCTCGACGAACATCGAAAGCAGAAGCAGCAGGAAGGCGGGCACGAGCAGCCAGAACGAAATGTTGTTCAGGCGCGGAAACGCCATGTCCGGCGCGCCAATCATGATCGGCACCATCCAGTTGGCGAAGCCGCCGATCATCGCCGGCATCACCATGAAGAAGATCATGATCAGGCCGTGGGCGGTGGTGAAGACGTTGTAGAGATGCTTGCCCTGGTCAATCGCGGCGGCACCGGCATCGCCGTAAACCATCGCGGCCAGGCCGTTGAAGATCTGGATGCCGGGCTCCTGCAGCTCCATGCGCATGGCGACGGACAGAAGCCCGCCGATAATGCCCGCACAGATCGCGAAGATCAGGTAGAGCGTTCCGATATCCTTGTGGTTGGTCGAGAAAAGCCATCGCGCGGCAAAGCCGGGCTTATGGTCGTGATCGTGAGCGTGCGCTGCTTCGGCCATATCGCTCTCCTCAATTCTTGTCGGCGAGCATGACGGCGTTTTCGCCCTGCTCTTGATTGTCGATGCTTGCCATCAAAGCGCGGTTCGCGGCTTCGACGTCAGTGGCGGCGGAGGCCTGCCATGTGGTGAACTGCTCGGGCGAAACCGCGCGGATCGCGATCGGCATGAACGCGTGATCCTTGCCGCAGAGTTCCGAGCACTGGCCGTAATAGATGCCTTCGGCCTCGGCCTTGAACCAGGTTTCGTTCAGGCGGCCGGGAATGGCGTCGATCTTGATGCCGAATGCCGGCATCGCGAAGGAGTGAATGACGTCGGTGGGGGCTGCGGTGACGAGCAGACGCACGGTCGCGCCGACCGGAACCACCATCTCGTTGTCGACGGCCAGAAGCCGCGGATAGACCGCCCGGTCCTCCTTGCCGTATTCGGCGCGCTGCTCATCCGTCAGCAGATAGGAAGCGTAGGAAATCGCGCCATCCTCGATTTCGGGATAGTCATAGCTCCACAGCCACTGGGTGGCCGTCGCCTTGACCGTCAGATCGGGCTCTTCCGGCATGGTGAGCTGGTTGGTGAGCAGGTTGAAGGACGGCACCGCGAGAAACAGAAGAATCAGCACGGGCGCGACGGTCCACACGACCTCGATCGCGGTGTTGTGGCTGGTGCGCGATGCGGTCGGGTTCTTCGATTCCCGGAATTTCACCATCACCAGGATCAGAAGCGCCAGCACCAGAAGCACGATCGGCACGATAAACCAGAGCGTATACTGCTCGAACCAAGTAATCTGATGCATGATCGGCGATGCCGCCGGCTGCAGGGTCATCTCCCACGGCTCAGGCTGCGCGGCAAAGGCGCTCCCGCTGCCCGCAAGACAGAGAAGACCTGTCATGCATGCTCTGGTTTTATTCATCACGTTGAATTCTCCCACCATTGTTTGACCTCGGTCAAACCGGATCCTGTTCGTTTGCGCCAGAAGTAACAAAACCGCCCGCGGCGCGATAGCGCCATGATAGCATCTCAAGACGCCGACGCACCCCTTGGCCGGCGAACAGGCGACACCGTCGACCGGTTTTTCTCCCTCAGTCACAATTATGCCATAGCATTTGCCAATTTGAAGCGTCAAATTGTCTCACGCGGCATGCGCACCCACTGATATTTCGCCGCGCTTTCCCAGGTCAAGTCCTTCTTCAGCCGTTGAAAATTTCTTTTGAACGCGGCACAAAGCCCGGTATCGGAAAAGAGAGATATCAATTCACCCGAGGAGCCCGCGCCATGCCCGTATTTCCCGCAGATCATGCGCTTCGAAGGGTCGGCGCGTTGAGCCTCGCCTGCCTGCTGTTTTCAGTCGCCCTGCCCGCTCTCGCCCAGGAGGCCGCCGACGACAGTGCTGCCGAAGCGTCGCAGGAAGCCGCAACGCCCGCCGCCGACCCCGCCCCGCAGCCGCCCGAGCCGCCGGCGGATAACAGCGTGGTCAGAGAGAATCACGGCGCGTGGTCGATGGTCTGCGATCAGCCGCCGGGCTCCAGCGTCGAGCAATGCGCGCTGATGCAGAACGTGATCGCCGACGACCGCCCGGAAATCGGCCTTTCGATCGCGGTGCTGAAGACCGCCGACCGCGAGGCGAAACTGCTGCGGGTTCTGACGCCGCTCGGCGTCTTCCTGCCCGAGGGCATGAACCTGTTCGTCGACAATGTCGATATCGGCAAGGCCTATTTCTCGCGCTGCTATCTCGACGGCTGCTATGTCGAAGTCGATATCGACGACGACCTGATGCGGATCTTGCGCGCCGGAACCCAGGCGGTGTTCACCCTCAATTTCTCGGTGGACCAGAACTCGATCGGCATTCCGGTCGATCTCTCGGGCTTTGCCGAGGGCTATGACGCCCTGCCCTGACATCGCGGCCTGATCGTTCCTATATGGGACGCCATGACGGATAAAAAGACGGAAACGACCATGACAGACCGCGACCTCCTCAGCCATTTCGATGCCGATGAAGCGACGATACGCGGCATTGTCGAAGACACGCTGCACGGCGCCGATGACGGCGAGCTCTATGTCGAATATTCGCAGAGCGAATCGCTGTCCTTCGACGACGGCAGGCTGAAGGGCGGCGCGTTCAACACCGGCCACGGCTTCGGCCTCAGGGCAGTGGCGGGCGATGCCAGCGGCTTTGCCCATGCCGGCGAATTGTCGCTCGGAGCGCTGAAACGGGCCGCGGCCACCGCAAAGGCCGTGACCCACGGCTATGACGGCACCTATGCCGAACCGCCGCGCGGCACCAATACCAAGCTCTATTCCGACGACAACCCGATCGGCGCGCCGTCGTTCGAAGAAAAGATCACGATGCTCGGCGAGATCGACGCCTATCTCAGAGAACGCGACCCGCGCGTGCGCCAGGTCTCGGCCTCGCTCGCCGCCAGCCACCAGATCGTCGAAATCCTGCGCGCCGACGGCTATCGCGTCAGCGATGTGCGGCCAATGACGCGGCTCAACATCTCGGTGGTCGTCGGCGACGGCGACCGGCAGGAGACAGGCTCCTTCGGCATCGGCGGAAGGCAAAGCTTCGCCGACCTGTTCGCCCGCCAGGACTGGCAGTCGGGCGCGGAAGAAGCGCTGCGCAAGGCCTTCGTCAATCTCGAGGCGATAGACGCGCCCGCCGGCACGATGGATGTCGTGCTCGGAAACGGCTGGCCGGGCGTGATGATCCACGAAGCGGTCGGCCACGGGCTCGAGGGCGATTTCAACCGCAAGGGGCTTTCCGCCTTTTCCGGCCTTGTCGGCCAGATGGTCGCGGCCCCCGGCGTCACCATCGTCGATGACGGTACGATCGAAAACCGTCGGGGCTCGATCTCGATCGACGACGAGGGCACCCCCTCCGGCTACAACGTGCTGATCGAGAACGGCCGGCTGACCGGCTATATGCAGGACCGCATGAATGCGCGCCTGATGGGGGTCGCCCCCACCGGCAACGGCCGCCGCCAGTCCTATTCCGACCTGCCGATGCCGCGCATGACCAACACCTATATGCTGGCCGGCGACAAGACCAAGGAAGAGATCATTGGCTCGGTCAAGAAGGGCATCTACGCCGTCACCTTCGGCGGCGGCCAGGTCGATATCACCTCCGGCCAGTTCGTGTTCGACTGCACCGAGGCCTATTTGATCGAAGACGGCAAGATCGGCGCGCCGATCAAGGGCGCGACGCTGATCGGAAACGGGCCGGACGCGATGAAGCGCGTTTCCATGGTCGGCAACGATCTCGCGCTCGACAACGGCATCGGCAATTGCGGCAAGGCCGGCCAATGGGTCCCCGTCGGCGTCGGCCAGCCGCATCTCAGACTCGACCAGATCACCGTCGGCGGCACCAAGGCGTAGGCTGCCTTAGCGGATTGTTTACGCCTTTCGGGCTCAATGCGCCCATGTATTGCGTAACCCCATCTTCCGCCGCCATGGCCTCTGCCGGACCCGACATCCGCCCCTATCGGGCAGAGGACAACGCTGTGCTTGTCGACATCTGGCATCGGGCCTCGTCCGTTGCCCATGATTTTCTGCCGGCCGAACTGCTCGTCGCGCAAAAAAAGCTGGTGTCGGAAAAATATCTGCCGGAAACCGAGACCTGGGTGGCTGTGAATGGCGAGACGCCCGTCGGATTCATCGGCCTGATCGACAGCTTCATCGGCGGCCTTTTCGTCTCGCCGGATTGCCAGGGCGGCGGCATCGGTTCAGCGCTGCTCGACCACGCCTTCCGTCTGAAGGGCCACCTGCTGCTGGAAGTCTACGCCGCCAACACCCGCGCGCTGGCCTTCTACCGCCGCCACGGCTTCTGCGGCATCAAGCGGCGGCAGACCGACGACAACGGCCTGCCCTTCCCGTTGATCATGATGCAGAAGCCGGTGCCGACGACGTGGCAGCGATCCGAGATCGGGGCCGCCCGCAACTGACGGGCGCCAAGTGTTCTCCGTCAGCCCTGCTCCTTCACAAACTCCGTCAGCACGTCGACGATCAACCCGTGATCGTCCTTGCTGGCAAGGCCCGAGACCGTGATCGCCGCGACGACGCCGACATGGCGGATGCGGACGGGAAAGCTGCCGCCGTGATCGGCGTAGTCGGTAAGGTTCAGGCCGAGTTCGGGGCCGATGGTGCGGCCCTTGCGGCGGTGTTCCAGCTCGATCGCATAAGACGAACGGTGGAAGTGGAACACGACATTCGATTTGCGCCGCGCCCACATGTCATTGTCGGGGGCGGAACCCGGAAGCGCCGCGTGAAACAGCGTGCGGCTCGGCGTGCGGATATCGATCACCACCGGCGCGTCGAGCGCCAGCGCGCGGTCCACCAACCGCTGGCCGAGATCCCAGGCATCGGTCTCGTCGAAACGGGCGAGAACCAGCTTCTTCTCCTGGCCGGCGACCTGATCTTCAAGTTCGTTTGCCATCGATAACTCCCTCACGGATACATGCGAACCTTGTGCCAGCCGCCCTCGGCGGCATTGCGGCGGAATTCGATGCGGTCGTGCAGGCGGAACTTGCCGTCATGCCAGAACTCGATCGAGACCGGCTTCAGCCGGAAGCCCGACCAGTGCGCCGGGCGCGGTATCTCGCTGACGCCGTATTTCGCCGTGGTCTTGGCAACCGCCCTTTCGAGCGCGAACCGACTTTCCAGCGTTCGCGACTGTTTCGAGGCCCAGGCGCCGATGCGGCTGCCGCGCGGGCGCGACTGAAAATAGGCATCGGCCTCCGCGTCGGTCACCACTTCCACGGGGCCGCGCAACCGGATCTGGCGGCGCAGCGACTTCCAGTGAAAACACATCGCCGCCTTGGGCTGGCCGAGAAGCTCCCTGCCCTTCTGGCTTTCGAAATTGGTGTAGAACACGAAGCCGTTGGCGTCGAATTCCTTCATCAGCACCATGCGCACATTCGGCAGGCCGTCCTCGTCGACGGTCGCGACCGCCACCGCGTTCGGATCATTGGGCTCGCTCGCCTCGGCATCCTTGAGCCATTTGGCGAACAGTTCGAAGGGGTCGTTCTCCTCGGTGAAATCAGCCTTGCCGCCGTCGTCAGCCATCGTCGTCACTCCCGATCATGTTTCGCCTGCCGCACGGTCGCAATCAAATCGCGGAAAAATCGCGCCGGACGTCCGTCCCGGCAAGCGAGAGAATGGATATGAGAGAAGACCAAACCGCGGCGCCTTGCAAGCGGCGTTTCGCCGGCGAAAGCGCCATCGACGCGGAAAGGTCAGCTTGAACCGATTAGCCGCCTATGCCATAGGCAGAAACCAGATGAGTTTCAAGGAGCATCGACACATGGCGGAAGCAACCGGCCTCATGAAAGGCAAACGCGGCATTATTCTCGGTGTCGCCAATAACCGTTCGATTGCATGGGGCATTGCCAAAGCATGTCATGACGCCGGAGCCGAGATCGCGCTGACCTGGCAGGGCGACAACCTCAAGAAGCGCGTCGAGCCGCTCGCAAACGAGCTCAACGCCCTGATGGCCGGCCATTGCGATGTTACGGACCCTGCAAGCATCGACGCGGTTTTCGCCACGCTCGAGCAGGAATGGGGCAAGATCGACTTCGTCGTTCACGCCATTGCGTTCTCCGACAAGGAAGAGCTTACCGGTCGCTATATCGACACCTCGCGCGAGAATTTCGCGAAGTCGATGGATATCTCGGTTTATTCCTTCACCGCGATTGCGCGCCGCGCCGAGAAGATGATGAATGACGGCGGCTCCATGCTCACGCTGACCTATTACGGCGCTGAAAAGGTGATGCCGCATTACAATGTCATGGGCGTCGCCAAGGCCGCGCTTGAGGCGAGCGTGCGCTACATGGCCGTCGATGTCGGCGGTCGCGGCATCCGCGTCAACGCCATCTCCGCAGGCCCGATCAAGACGCTCGCCGGCTCGGCGATCGGCGATTTCCGCTACATTCTGAAGTGGAACGAATATAATTCGCCGCTGAAGCGCAACTGCACGATCGACGAAGTCGGCAACACCGCGCTGTTCCTGCTCTCGGACCTGTCCACCTCGGTCACCGGCGAGGTGCTTCATGCCGATTCGGGCTATCACGTGGTCGGCATGAAAGCCGTAGACGCGCCGGACATCTCGGTGGTCAAGGACTGAGCGGCACCTGAGAGGGCGCGGACCATCCCGCGCCTTTTTCTTTCAGGTGTCTTCAACGCCTTGTCGGTCCGCCGAAAAGTGTGCAAAACCCCCTCCTCCTTTTGAATTTTCGCATCCGCCTGTAATGAAAGTTGATCGGGCGGCGCACCAGCAACCACGGGACGCTGAAATTGCAGATTTATGTCATCCGCCACGGCCAGACGGACTGGAACGCCGAGTACCGGCTTCAGGGCCAGCAGGACATACCGCTTAACGATACGGGCCGCAGCCAGGCCAATGGCAATGGCAGTGAACTCGCCGATATTCTCGGCGCCGACGCCCATCGCTTCGACTTCGTCGCAAGCCCGCTTTCCAGAACCCGCGAGACGATGGAGCGCGTGCGCGCCGCCATGGGGCTGACGCCGGAACTCTACCGCACCGACGACCGGCTGAAGGAACTCTCCTTCGGCGACTGGGAGGGCCGCACGCTCAAGGAACTCTCGACGGTCAGCCCGGCGCTTCTCGAGGAGCGCGAAAAGGACAAATGGTCCTTCGTGCCGCCCGGCGACGATGCCGAGAGCTATGAAATCCTGTCATGGCGGGTCGGCGCGTGGCTGAAGGACGTTGTGGGGCCGACGGTCTGCGTTGCCCATGGCGGCGTCATCCGCTCGCTGTTCCGGATCGTCGGCGGCGCCAGCACGGCAGAGGCCGCCGAACTTGCGATCCCGCAGGACAATATCCTGCGTCTCGACCCTGAGACCGGCGTGATCGGCTGGATTGTGTAGCGACGAGCCTTTTCCTCCTCGACCAATTGCTATAGAGCCGAGCCTTGAGAAATGGCCGGTCGCAGGAGGTTTTTGATGTCGCACAACACATTCGGGCACATGTTCCGCGTCACCACCTGGGGCGAGAGCCACGGGCCGGCGCTTGGCTGCGTCGTCGATGGCTGCCCGCCCGGCATCGCGTTTACGCTTTCCGACATCCAGACCTATCTAGACCGCCGCAAGCCCGGCCAGTCGCGCTTCGTCACCCAGCGCCGCGAGGCCGATGAGGTGAAGGTGCTTTCCGGCGTCCTGCCGCAGGAGGATGGCGTCACCTACATCACCACCGGCACGCCGATCTCGCTGATGATCGAGAACACCGACCAGCGCTCCAAGGACTACGGCGAGATCGCCCGCCAGTACCGCCCCGGCCACGCCGATTACACCTATGACGTCAAATACGGCCTGCGCGATTATCGCGGCGGCGGGCGCTCATCGGCGCGTGAGACCGCGGCCCGCGTCGCCGCCGGCGCGATCGCCCGCAAGGTGCTGCCCGATGTGACCTATCGCGGCGCGCTGGTGCAGATCGGCAAGCACAGGATCAACCGCGACAACTGGGACTGGAACGAGATCGGCAACAACGATTTCTTCTGCCCCGACCCCGAAATGGTGCCGGTCTGGGAAGGCTATCTCGATGAAATCCGCAAGGCCGGCTCCTCCGTCGGCGCTGTGGTGGAAGTGGTCGCCGAAGGCGTGCCGGCGGGCCTCGGCGCGCCGATCTACGCCAAGCTCGACCAGGAGATCGCCGCCGGCCTGATGTCGATCAACGCGGTCAAGGGCGTCGAGATCGGCGAAGGCTTCAACGCCGCCGAACTGACCGGCGAGGAAAATGCCGACGAAATGCGGATCGGCAATGACGGGCGTCCGCGGTTTCTCTCCAACCATGCCGGCGGCATTCTCGGCGGGATTTCGACCGGGGAGCCGATCGTCGCCCGCTTCGCCGTGAAGCCGACCTCCTCGATCTTGACCACGCGCCAGACGATCGACAAGGACGGCAAGGAAGTCGACCTGCGCACCAAGGGCCGTCACGACCCCTGTGTCGGCATTCGCGCCGTGCCGATCGGCGAGGCCATGCTTGCATGCACGATCGCCGATCACTACCTGCTGGATCGCGGCCAGACCGGCCGGCTCGACTGACGGCAATTGCCTTTGGCGCGCCATTCTGAAACAGTCGGACGCTTCACGGAGACGATCATGGCCGACCAAGCCAATCATCATCGCTATGGCGAGAAAAGCGACCGCCAGCGGATGCCCGCGATCATCAACGGGCTGAAATGCCGTTGCCCCGCCTGTGGCGAGGGCAAGCTGTTTTCCCGCTACCTGAAGACCGTCGATGCCTGCGCGGCCTGCGGCACCGAAATCCATCACCATCGCGCCGACGACCTGCCGGCCTATCTCGTCATCCTGATCCTCGGCCATTTCATGGTCGGCGGCTACATGACCGGCGCGGAACTTCTGGATGTGCCGGACTGGGTCCATCTCGCCATCTGGGTGCCGCTCACGGCAATCGCGGCCTTCGCGATCATCCAGCCCATCAAGGGCGCCGTCGTCGGCCTCCAATGGGCGCTGAAAATGCACGGCTTTGACGGCAAGGGCGACGACCAGCCGGCCGAATACTGACGCGCCGGCCGTCTTCCACCGGCATCGTGGTCTTTCTCAAGCAGCGACTTCCGCCGCGCAGACCCTGTTCTTGCCCTCACTCTTGGCGCGATAGAGCGCTTCGTCGGCGCGGGCATAGAGTTCGCTCTGCGCTTCGCCCGCAATGACCGAGGCCACGCCGGCCGAGCACGAATAGGAAAATTCCGGGTGATCCGGGAACGGCCGCAGCGAACTGATCTGCGCCAGCATACGGTTGATGATCACGATCGCTTCGGCGCCGGTCGTGCCCGGCAGCACCAGGCCGAACTCCTCGCCGCCCAGACGCCCGAAACAATCGGTCCTGCGCACCTGCAGCGAGATCTCGCGGGCGAAATCGATCAGCAGCCGGTCGCCGGCAAAGTGGCCGAAACGATCATTGACCTGTTTGAAATTATCGAGATCAAGAATGGCGAAACAGCCGGGACGACCACTGGCCGCCGCGCCGTCCCGGGTGATCATGTCGTTCAGCCGCTCCATCACGAAGCGCCGGTTGGCGATCCCCGTCAGGTCGTCGGTCAGCGAGCGCCTGAGCGCGATATCGCGCTCCCGGCGCAACATGCTGTCCTGCACCAGCAGCTTGGTGATGTCGCTGGCGATGCAGACCATCCAGCCGTCCTCGTCGACGGTTTCCGTCATCCACAGCCAGCTTCCATCGTGGACGTCGGTTTCGAAGGCGCGGAACGGCACCTTGCCGCGACGCGACAGCGTGCCCTTCAGCCAGAGTTCGAAATCGGCCTCGCCGATAATCGTCCCGCGGCGCGCCTCGAAATTGCGCCGCATCATATCGCCCCAATACGGATACTCGTCATCCGCGAGGAAGAACGCCTCCCGGTACAGCCGATTGGCATAGACCAGAACATCGTTTTCGTCGAAAACCGCGAACATGACACCCGATGTCTCGACGAAACGCAGAATTTTTCTCAGTTTTCGTTCCATATCGGCGCGATCGTTGTTTTGGCCCGCACTACTTCGAAACTAATCTCAGATATGGGCCGGTTGAGACACAGGACAAGCATCCGCCCTAAACCAACTCTCAGTTTATCCGTGGCGGCCGCCCAGCCAGATGACATGCTTGGCGCCGCGGCGTTTGGCATTGGCGCGGACGGTCCGAACCTCCGTGGCAAAGCCGGCCTTCTCCATCCTGGCGGTGAAGCGCGGATCCGGCCCGGACGACCAGACCGCGAGAACGCCGCCGGGCCGCAGCGCCTTTGCGGATCGCCCAAGCCCGCCGGCATCATAAAGCCGGTCATTGGAGGCGCGCGTCAGCCCGTCCGGACCGTTATCGACATCGAGCAGGATCGCGTCGAATGCCGATTTCGATTTCTCGATCAGGCTTGAGACATCGCCGGTATGAATTTCGACACGGGGATCATCGAGCGAGCCTTTGAAGACTTCGGCCATCTCGCCGCGCGCCCATTTCACCACCGCCGGCACCAGTTCGGCCACCACGATCCTGGCATCGTCCGGCAGAACGGCAAGGGCGGCGCGCAGCGTGAACCCCATGCCGAGCCCGCCGATCAGCACCACCGGCGCCTTGCGCCCGGCCAGCTTCGCGCAGGACAACTCCGCCAGCGCCTCCTCGGACCCGGAAAGCCGGCTGTTCATCAACTCGTTCGCGCCGAGCATGATCGAGAACTCGTCACCACGGCGCTTGAGCCGCAGCGCGGCTTTCTCGCCGGGAATGGCGGCGCTATCAAGTTCTATCCAGGGAATCATGGCTGCGGTCGACTGGTGGTTTACGGGTAAGGCTTATTTGCCCCTCCTAACTCGCGCAAAAACGCGCCCACTGCAACGCAACCGACGAAGAAATGCGACAAGTTCGGCTTTTGGAACGGGTCCGTATTGACTTTTACGCCAGGATTCGTAGTGTCCCGCCAGATTTTGCCGTGGCCCCCGGTCCGGCGAGCATGCGAGGCGTCCGATGCGGGCGCTTCTTGATTTTCAAATAAAGTCCGGGCGTACCGGTTCCGTTTTCCATCAGGGAGAGCGGATTGCTCTTGAAGGCGGAATAAAATGGCAAAGGCAACAACGATCAAGATCAAGCTGCTGTCGACGGCAGACACCGGCTTTTTCTACGTCACCAAGAAGAACAGCCGCACGATGACGGAAAAGATGGTCAAGACCAAATACGATCCGATCGCGCGCAAGCACGTCGAATTCAAGGAAGCCAAGATCAAGTAATCCCGGCTTTCCATCGGCATTTTTTTCAACGCGTGGGCTCTCGCCCGCGCGTTTTTCTTTTGTGGGCTAGGTGGGGAGGCGCGCAATTGCTGCGTAGGCGCCAATTGCGCGCCTGTCAGCCAGTTGAGGTCGCCCATAAATCATGACGTTTCGCCACCGGCTCGTGCAAGCTATCTGTTCAGCAGTTCAATGATGTGGCCGATAACCTCGTCTTGCTGATCGTCCGTCATGTCGCTCCCGGAGGGCAGGCAAAGTCCGTTTTGGAAAAGCTTCTCGTCGAAGCCGGGACCATGATAGGGAGAGCCGGTATAAAGCGGCTGTAGATGCATCGGCTTCCACAGGGGGCGGGACTCGATCTGATGTTCCAGAAGCGCAAGGCGAATCATCTCGCGACTGATGCCGGTCTCTTCGGGATCGATCGTCAGGGCGGTCAGCCAGCGGGTCGATGTCACGCTTTCAGGTTCGGGCATGAACGTGATGCCCGGACGGGTAAGGCTATCCCGGTAACGTGCGAAGATCGCGCGCCGGCGTGCGACGCGGTCATCCAGCACCTCCAATTGCCCGAGACCGATGGCCGCGCATATGTTGGAGAGGCGGTAGTTATAGCCATAGGTGGAATGCTCGTAGTGCGGCGCCGGATCGCGGGCCTGAGTCGCGAGAAAACGGGCCTGGTCGGCCCATTCCTTGTGTCGCGTAACCAACATTCCTCCGCCGGACGTGGTAATGATCTTGTTGCCGTTGAACGATAGGATGGCGGCGTCGCCTCCCGTACCCGCTTTCCGGCTGCCCTTGTAGATGGCGCCCAGGCTTTCGGCGCTGTCCATTATCAGTCGCACGCCGTATTGCTGCGCGAGCGCCTCGATGCCATCGATGTCGACCGGTTGACCGTAAAGATCGGTCGGGATCAGCGCCTTGGGCAGGCGGTTCTCGGCCGCAGCCCTGGCCAGTTCTTCAGCGAGGAGGCCGACGTCGATCGTCCAACTGGCAGGATCGAGATCGAAGAACCGCGGCGTCGCGCCGAGATAGTTGACGGGGAATATTCCGCCGGCAAATGTCATCGAAGAAATCCAGACCTCATCGCCCGGGCCGATGCCTGCGATGCGCAGGGCGAGATGCAATGCCGCAGATCCCGAAGAGAGAGCCACGCAGTGAAGGTTCCCTCCGAGATAATCCCGTGTTTTCGCCTCGAAGGCGTCAAGCTGGGGGCCGAGCGGGGCGACGAAATTGGAAGCGAAAGCTTCGGTGACGAGAGCGAGCTCGCGACCGGACATGTGAGGGCGAGACAGATAAATTCGCATGGCTATTCCTTAAGCAAAGCTTTTGCCGGGTTGCCGACGACCGTGACGCCAGGAGGCACATCGCGAAGTACTACCGCACCCATTCCGATGGTGGCACCAGGGCCGATGGTCGTTCCTTGGCGGATGACGGCACCGGAACCGATATAGACGTGATCGCCAATCGTTATATTGCCGTTGACCTTGGCACCGGGCGCCAACGTGACGAAGTCACCTATGACGCAGTCATGTTCGATATACGCGTAAAGATTGGCGTGAAAGCAACGCCCGATTCGGATGTTGGACGTCAGCGTTACAAAGGGGGACAGGCAAGCACCTTCGCCGATTACGACATCGTCCATCTGAACCACGGATTGAGCTCTCGCCTCAATGAGGTCAACTCCCGAACTGGCGCATGTGTCGGCAAGTTTCTGCCGGATGACAGAGTTGGCTATAGCGATGGACACGCATTTTTTGGCATTCTCGCGATCCAGGAAAGAGGACCAGGAAATGATGTCGTGGCCGTTGATGCGGCCCGGCGCCTGCCCGTCATCAATGAAGACCAGATTCGCGCCCGGGTACTGCGCGCGCAGCAGCGGCATGATCCCGCGCCCGCAGCCGGATGCGCCGTAGACGCCAATCAGCTCGGTCAAGATTTCGGCCCCGTGAACTTCTCCATCGTCGCGCTTCCCTCCGCTGCGATACCGTCACGTTTAAACACTTTGCCGATGGTCATCCAAATAATTTTCAGGTCGAGCCAGAAACTGCGATTGTCCACATACCATACATCCAGGCGAAATTTCTCGTCCCAGGAAATGGCGTTGCGGCCGTTGACCTGCGCCCAGCCTGTTATCCCAGGCCTGACCTCGTGGCGACGCCGTTGCTCTGCCGAATAAAGGGGAAGGTATTCCATCAGAAGCGGACGCGGACCGACCAGGCTCATGTTTCCTTTCAGGACATTCCACAATTCCGGCAATTCGTCCAGCGAAGTCGATCTCAGAAACTGTCCGAGCCGACACATCCGCTCGGCATCAGGCAGCGGATTACCGTCGGAATCCACCGCGTCGAGCATGGTGCGAAACTTGATCATCTGAAAAGGAACAGCATCACGTCCCGGGCGTGTCTGCCGGAAGACGACCGGCGATCCCATCTGGAGCCGGATGGTCAGGGCGAGAACGCCGAGCACGGGCGAAAGTATAAAAAGCGCTGTTCCGGCGCATACTATATCAAATAATCGCTTCATATCGCTTTAATGCCATTTTATTTACTGGTTATGATTTATATTTCGACATATAATAATTTTTTTTTATTTTAGCTTCGTTCGCTTTTATTTTCTTCAAATCGTAAAGATTTAAAGCATTAAAGAGAGGCTGCCCCCGTTACCCACTCGACCCACTGACTGCCGAGCCGCTCACGAGAAAACTGCTCTTCAGCAAGTTTGCGGGCGTTTTCCCCCTGTTTTCGCAGCCTGCTCCTTCGCTCGCATGCATTGATCAAAGCCTCCGCAAAGGCCTCGGGCTCATCCGGAGCAACGGCATAGCCGCAATCATGTTCCACTATCAAGTCGGCCAACCAGCCGGGATAATTGTTTATCACCGGCAAACCGGATGAAATATAGTCGAAAAATTTATTTGGTGACGTGCCATAGTAAAAGGCTGGAACATTTCGCAGGACTTGAAGACCGACGTCCGCGCCAGCCAACAGACCGGCGAGTTTCAACTTCGGCACGGGGTCGAGAAACAAGACGTTGTCGAGTTTCTCCTCCGCGGCGCGCGCCTTCAAGGCTTGCTTTTCCCCGCCCTGTCCGACCAGCACGATGGATATGTCTTTCCGACCGCGCTCTTTTAGAACGGCTGCCGCGTCCAGTACCGACCCGAGGCCGTTGGCCGTCCCGTGGGTCCCCGCAAAAATGGCAAGCAATGCGTCGTTTCCGATTTCTTCGGGTCGCCAGGGCTCGGCCTGATTGGAAAACAGTTGAAGGTCGCAGCCGTTCGGCACGACCGTTATACGCTCCGCGTCCACGCCCCGGGCAGCAATCCCCTGGCTAATCCCCGGCGAAAGAGCGATCAGGCGATCCGCCGTTCTGTAAGACACCCATTCAAGGGCGGACATCAGTGTCAGCACTACAGGATTTTTGATGACGCCCATCGCCTTGGGCAACTCGGGCCAGAGGTCTCGTACCTCGAACACGAAGGGCTTTCGTCTGAACCAGCGGGCCGCTATCCCCGGTATTCCCGCCGTCAGCGGCGTTGTGGTCGCAAAAACGATATCGGCCGGTTCCTTGAGCGCTACGCCTATCGATCCAACGGCAAACTTCAGAAATACCATGAGCCTCTGTAAAAACCCCATATCATTGCCGTAGTTGAGTTGAAACTCGATAACGTCAATGCCGTCGACATCGCCGCGACGCCTTCCGTTCAGATAGGGCTGATCAAGTCCGGTTTTCCCCTGCGTGTAGCTTCCACATACCATTGTCACGCTGTGTCCGGCGCGCAGCAGCGCCTGCGCCATTTCGTAGGAGCGCGTTCCTGCCGCTCCCTGTGGCGTTGAAAAGTGCTGGTGAAAATAGAGGATATGCATCTCAAAAATTTACTTTTGTCACGAAAGTGGTTGGATGATCTACACTTGTCACCAACACGGGAATTTCTCGGCGCTTGAGGTAATATCGCGATTCCAAGGTGGTCTCCAGCGTTGGCGTGACCGGAGAGCCATCCACGAAAACAGCAATGCTCACTCCATCCGCATATGCCACGTTGCCTTCAAGTCGCCAGTCATATGGAGGCAATCGCCAGCGCAAGCACGCAGACCGAAAATCACCGGAGACAGCGTCCTCGCAAACCAGCTCCTGCAAACTTAGCTTTAGACGTCGGTGATGGCGAGCACCTTTTCCGTCAGTATAAGCCGCTGCTGCCATGCAAGACGTTCCGTCACTCTGTACATGATCTACCATATCGGCCTTCAGCCAATCGCCAAATAGAAACCGCCCTATGCGCGGCATCTGATCACGACCGTCAAACGCAACAGTATTGTGGGCCTCGGTGGAGGAAAACCAGTTACTGTAATCGGAGTTGTAGCTGTAGGTTCCCGCATCCCGCAATAGATTCTGACCCCGATACCAGAGGTCAACATGGAGGGCGTCCGCCTGGCTCGGGCGAAAGTGAAAGCGTGGGAAGCGCATGACTGCCCGGCCCGATCCCACCCGCAGCACATGAAAACCGCCATAGGGCAGGCTGACGCTCTCTTCCACGGCATGCATTTTTCCGTCGGGCACGTTCAGCCACCGCAGCACGTCGTTCCAGGGACCGTGACCGAACGCATCCCTGCTTTCAAACAGGGCTGCGGCCAATTGAACGCAGGGTCGATAATCGCGGTAGTTGCTGTCAGTCAGGGGAATCAGGCGCGCGCCGTCATTTGCCCCCACTATGGGTGCATCGCCGGATTGCCTGTCAACCATGACGTCAAGCCAGCGCGTGGCAGCGGCCAACCTGTTGAAAAGGTTAGGAGAGAATGGCTCGAGGTCACGATGCCGTCGCCACGCTTCAGCCAAGCTGTATGTGTCGAGGAGGACGCGATGATAATTCACTGAATATTGACTGAAGCTGCCATCGGGTGCGATCAGCGCCTGCGAGCGTTCTTCCAGCCAATGCCTGCCCTTGCGCGCCCATTTTGCAGCGCGGGGGTCGTGCCCCCCAAGAAAGCTGCCGCCAATGAACAGTGCGGCGGCTTCAGAAGTGCCGTGGTTGTTTTGCTGGCCGATCGCATATGACATCGTCGGCGAAATTCGCTGAAGATGCGCAATCAGAAGGTCGATCAGGCCTTGTTCCGGGCTTTCATCCTGCCCAAGCACCACGGCCGCCGTGATAAGGTGCATGACCCTGATCGAGGCCTCTTGGCCGCATTTCCAGTTTGGTCCCTTGTAGGGCGGGTTCTTCTGTGCCCAATCGGCCAACCAGAGGTTCAGCCGCGCCAGCGCTTCCGTATCTCCACCGGCTGATTTCGTGGCCCAGGCCACGGCCCAGTCGAGCCGCGATAATTCCCACAGCCCCTTGATATCACCCGCGCCGAAATCAGGAATGCGCCACCAGTCCTGCGTGTTGCCCGGCTGAGGCGCTTGCGAGAACGGGTTGGCGAACCAGTCGGGCGGGCCCTCGGACAGCGGCGCGCGGTGCCAGCCGAACCACCAAAGATCATCGTCCCAGGCCGTATTCGGCGCGGGGAGATCGCCCTTCCGTTCGGACGCACGAAAGAAAGGAGGTCTTGCAACCGGCGCGCTCAGGCGCTGCACCGGATGCCAGCCGCTTTTCAGGCCCAGGCGATAAGCGGCAACCCGCGCGATGTTGTCTGGGCCAAGCGCGGCATAGGCGCGCAGTTTGGTCAGGCGGTTCATTGTTGCGCGCGCAGGATCTGGGCGGCTTCGATTGTCCTCTCGGCCACCTCGAAGAGTTCATCGGCAGAAATCGGAGCCGGGCCTCCCTCTTCGATCGCTTTGACGAAGGCCGCGGCGCAAGCGGTCTGTCCCTTGTCCTGTCGCCAAAGGTTCTGCTTCTTGAAACCCGGCCAGTTGAACCCCCTCAGCTTCAGGAAATTGTCCAGCTGCAATGTGCGCCCGGCCGTGAAGACCTCCACCCGCTCCTTGGCAAAGGAAGCCCCGCCATTGGCCAGGTAGTGGATAGTGCCGAAGGAGCCGTCCTCGAAGCCAAGGGTAATCGACGCCTTGTCCTCGGTCACCGGCTCGGCGTCGGTATCGCCCATGCGGCGCGCCTCAACCGACACGATCGGGGCGCCGGCGAGAAAGCGCATGAGGTCGATGTAGTGGCAGGCCTCGCCGATGATCCGTCCGCCGCCGACGGCTGGATCCTGTGTCCAGTGGTCTGCCGGAATCTTGCCTGCATTCATCACCATGACGAAGCATTTCGGCGCATTCACCGCGCCAAGCAGCCGCTTCATCGTCTGTACCTGCGGCGAAAATCGGCGATTGAACCCGACCATCAGGTGCCTGCCGCTTTCCGAATGGGCGGCTTTGACATCGTCGAGTTCCTCATGTGTCAGGGCCAGCGGCTTTTCGACGAAGACATGCTTGCCCATACGCAGCGCCTGGGCGGTGAGGCGGGCGTGGCTGTTGTGGCGGGTCACGATGGCCACGGCGTTGATGACGGGGTTTGCGATCAAGCCGTCCGTATCGGACGTTGCCTCGGCAAAACCGGTGCGCTTGCCGTGCACCACGGCGTTCGTTCCACCCGCGGAGGCGATGCTGTGCAGCGTGGCCCCTGCCGCCTTGAAAGCCGGAATCAGCATGCGCGAGGCGTAATTTCCCGCCCCGACAAAGCCGATCACGGCCTTGCCCGATCCGCTGACGGATGCGTCCGTCAGCTTGACGCTTTGCTGATGGCGCTCTTCGGCGTCATGATCGTAAGTCAGCAAAATGCCGAGCGCCGCCTTGTCGGTCGACAGAAGCTCGTAGGCGCGCGGGGCCTCGGTGAACGCCACCCGGTGACTGATCAGCGGCGCGACATCCAGCGCGCCCGAGGCGAGCATGTCCAGCACGGCCTCGAAATTGCGCTGCTCGGTCCAGCGCACGAAGCCGAGGGGATAGTCCTGCCCGTGGTCTTCATAGGCGGGATCATAGCGTCCCGGCCCGTAGGAACACGACACCTGGAAGCTCAGCTCCTTTTCGTAGAAATCGGCGCGGTTCAGCTCGAGGCCCGTTACGCCCACCAGCACGATGCGTCCGCGCTTGCGGCTCATGCGTGCGGCTTGCGTGATCGGGTCGGTCGACTTGGTGGAGGCGGTGACGATCACGCCGTCCACGCCGTGGCCGCGGCTGAAGGCAAGACCGGCGGCGACCGGATCTTCTCCCGCGGCCGGGTTGCATGTCTCGGCGCCGAAGGCGCGGGCGAGCTCCAGCTTGGCCGCATCGAAATCGATTGCCAGAACCCGGCAACCCTGCGCGCGCAGCATCTGCACCGTCAAAAGACCGATCAGGCCGACGCCGGTGACGACGAAAGCCTCGCCCAAGGTCGGCTGCGCCAGGCGTATGCCCTGAAGGCCGATGCTGGCGACGACGGTGAAACTGGCGGCCTCGTCGCTGACATTGTCGGGGATCCGCGCGCAGAGGTTCCTCGCCACGCTGACGACATCGGCATGCGGACCGTTCGAGACGACGCGGTCACCCGCGCGGAACCCTTCCGCGCCGGCGTCGCGCACGACGCCGACATTGCAATAGCCAAGCGGGATCGGCTGCCCCAGTTTCGAGCGCACGGCATCGACGGTGGTCATCAGCCCGTCCGTCGCCACCTTGTCGAGCACCTGGCGCACCTTGTCGGGCTGGCTGCGGGCCTTGGCGATCAGACCGGACCTGCCGAAATCGACCAGCATCCGCTCGGTCCCGGTGGAGATCAACGAGACGGTGGTGTCAATCAAAAGGCCCCCCCGCCGCGCCTGCGGCACGGGCGCTTCGACAAGCTCGGACTGGCCGGTGGAAAGGTTCTGGAGGATTTGTTTCATTGCGGTTCCATACGGATGATCGGTTGTTTGCCAAATATTTTAGAAAGCCTTGTTTGCCTTTTGTGCTGTTGCCTAAATGAGCATCGTCAAACGAGGTTTTGCAGCGGACGGCATAAATTGCTCTCGGTCACAGGTTCCGTCGATGAACATCGATTAACGTGTCTTCGAAGTTCTCCCAGCAAAAGCGGTCGCTCAACTCCGAGGTTATGTTGAAGTCCTCCCGCTTCTCAAGCAGCAAGGAGCCAAGCGTCGCCGGATCGGCAAGCTGAGTTTCGTTGACCACTATACCCAAACCATTTTCCGCTACGAATTCACTAACCTTGACGTTATCGCCGATGATTAGCGGCGTTCGGGTGTGGATCGCGTCATAAAGCTTGTTGGGGCTGGCATAATAGTTGTTCAGGTTGCCGCGCGGATAGATTGAGACGATGTAGTCAACCTCGCGAGCAATTATCTCATTGGCCTCCGCCTGTGTCATAACGCCAAGATTGGTAACAGCTGGCAGTTCCATGAGTTGGCGCGAGCTTTCATCGGCAGGCCAGCCTGCACACAGCACACGGAAACCAGGATTGAACTTGAGCAGGTTGCGGACGAAAGCCGTGCCCCGATTCTCAGCCAGCGAACCGAAATAGGCCAGGGTCAGCGTTCCATTCCGCCGTTTCATGATCGTTGAGGCCTGGGTTTTAAACGGAACATTGGGAATGACCACCGCTCGGGGTTTGACAAAAGAGGCGAGCAAGTCCTTCCTGTATTCATCCGTCACAATCACTCGCGAAGCGTGAGAATACAAAATCCACTTAATGAACCACCAAGAGTTGCCTGGTTTGTTCAACCGCAAAAATACGGAATCGAAAACATCTAATACCACGCGCTGACCAAGATAGGCCGGCCATGTAGCCGTGAGAAGCTGCTCATTGATCACGTGAATGCTCACCGGTGAAAGCTTCCTCCGAGCGCGGATCACATTCGCGATCAACTTGGCGATGGTTTTCGATGATCGTGCTGATCCTGGGATCAGCACGAAGCTGGTGGAATAGCTTCGTGCAAAAGACCTGTCACTGTTGTCGCCGATCCCGAGGAAATGGACGTCGAATGCTCTTGAAAGAGTTTGTACCTCCTTGGTGATTCGCATGTCCGAGCCGTCGTTACTGGACACGAACAGAAGGGCGGCTTTGTTTATCTCTGAGGCCATTTTGTCTATCGTAATCCTGATTTCATGGGAATTGCAGCTTTGCCCTGCGCACCGATTTGCTCGAAGGGTGGGCGGAAGAAGCGAGATGCGTATCGTCAGGGTGTTGCGGCCTTCCTCGCGCGAAGTGAGCGCCAACCAAAATAGGTGAAACCCAGCATGACACCGGTCAGCAGCTGCAGTTTCGACGAAAAATTTACTATCATCAGCGGCAGTATAAGCGGTGCGCAGACCAGCAACAGGCGTCGCAGTGCAAATGGTGTCGCCTTTAACGAACGCAGGCGAAAAAGGAGGCGGGCATTCTGCCAGGCGATCGTGCCGTAAAATAGGATAAACCCCGCCATTCCAGTCTTGAGCAGCATGAACATGAGCGACCCATGCGGCCTGTAGAACTTGTCCTCAATGATCCAGGAAAACGGGAAGGCTGCGTCGGTCAGGGCAATCGGGAACGGAACATACTTGCTGGTGAAATACCCGCCGAGGCCAGTTCCTAGGAACAACTGGTACACGGTTGCGAATTGTTGCGCGATAATGTTCTGCAGACTTACAAGGCGCACCAGTGACGATTCGCCGGCTTCGGCCGAGGCGCCAAACGAGCTTAGTTTCCAAGACAGATAGAAGATGAATTGTTCTGGAATGACGCGTAAGATGGCAATGGCGGCAAATGTGAGCAGGATGGCATAGGCAAGCCACCACCGGGCCTTGACCGTTATCATATAGGCAGCAAGAGCCAAGATGCCGATCACAATTCGTCCCCTCGCAGCGGTCAGTACATAGTAAGCTAGCGTGCCGGAGATCGTGAGGATCACGCCGAGAAGACGGATAGGCCGCCGTGCGGCCCATTCCTGCGCCGACAGTCCGGCAAAAATGATCACTGCAATCGCCAGATAAGAGTCCGTGCCTGGTTTAATTGTAACCAGACCGAGCCCGCTTGACCAAGTCATGACGTCGAACAGCACGATGAAAACCTTGGCTCCGATTGCGAAGATAACAGCGCGAAAGAAAAATTCCATTCGCTCAGTAGAATCCGAGATGGACCGGACGATCATGTAACCCAGCAGAATGTTTACGAAGAATCCCGAGTCGGAAATGTAAATCCGGAACGCATCCAAAATATTTGGAAGACCGATGAGCGCGGATACGACCCCGAGGAGCAGCACCACTTTCATCTCTGGCGAGAAGCCGGTCAGTATTAGCTTTCCCCGGTTGTTGATGCTGTCCTCGGCTATCATGGCCATCAGGTTGGCAAAGGTGAAATAGATCGCAAGCACCAAATACAAGGTCTGGCCAGCAATGCTGAGTGTGTAGAGGCTCAGAAATCCCGCAGCCTCAATAGCTTCCTCGCCGTAATTTTTCGGAAAGTCGTCGATCAAGATCATGAAGATCACAAACAGCATCGCTGCCCGCCGCAAACCAAAAAACGAGAAACCCACGAGGCCGGCAGTAAGGGCATAATGAAAGGTCGCGTTCGGCGAAATGTGCGAAAAATAATAGATCACAAGCGCGAACGGGAAGATCAGGAAAAGGAGAGCTTCACGAATAGCCATCAGCGCGCGCTATCCGAACCGTTGCGACGTACAAACCCCCGCAGCGTCCCAGCAATAACCGCTGCATCGAGCGTCGCCTGAACCGCTACTGCTCCAGGAATCAGTGCTAGAGGAGCGATCGCCCGGTCTTGACGGCGAACCCGCAAGTATTGGCGGGAAAGGCGCGCAATGATCGAGGCACCTACGATGAAGCCCGCGAGCCAGACGGATACGAAAAGTGCAGTGATGGCCAGAACATAGGTCAGGATTTGCAATCCGCGCAAAGGGTCGATTGGATCTCGCGCACGTGCGCCCCATTCCGCATACCTGGCGAATTTCCGAAACAACCTCCCCATCGTGGGTTCCGCGAACCAAGTCACGAGGGCATTTGGAGCATAAGCAAACTGAAACCCGAGTGCCCTCCATTCATTACACAGTTTTGTGTCTTCATGGACAACCAGACTCTCGGGATAGGGGTAGGCCTCCCAAGCTTTCCGACGGAATGCAAAGGACCGGCTCGACGGATTGTTGCGTGCTTTGTTCTTGTGCCCAACAACTGCAAAAGCGCGTTGAAAATATCCGGGTCCGCCTATCTTAAAATTCCCCCCTACCACATCTACGTTGGTATCCCCTTGAAACGGACGCTTCATCTCGCGAAACCAGTTGTGGTCGACCTTACAACCGGCATCGGTCGAAAAAATGATGTCCGCGTCGGTCACCGAAACTGCAATATTGCGCCCCTCGGCAATATTGCAATTGCTTTCGATTAGTCGGAAAGTGACGCCCGCTTGCCTGAATGCTGTCTCAAACGCTCGGGCCTTTTCTATCGTTTCATCTCGAGAGCCACCATCTACAACGACGACTTCATTGGGCAGCTCGCTCTGATCGCGGATCGAAGTGAGGAAAGCCTCAATATTGTCGCCTTCGTTGAAAACGGTCGTGATCAAAGCAGTTTTCATTTTGAATCCGTTCCGTCCTGCTCGTCGGCGAGCATGGCGGCCATCCAAGTCAAGGCCTGTTCACATTGCTCCTTGCGGTGCGCCAGCGCGGACCCAGTTGCGTCGGGCGTGACTGCCGGCGTGTCGTTCTGGATAATCGGCAGGCCCAGCGCCTTCGCTTCCTCGAAAACCTTTGTCTGATAGGGCAAAGCTAGAATCTTTGGAACCCCCGCGATCGCGGACGAAATAAGAATGTGAAGCCGCATCGCAACCACGCAATCCATTTGGCCGAGGGCGTCGAACATCGCGTTGGTGTCGCGTTCATAATCCACGAATTTGGCGGCTCGGCATCCGGTCTCGGCGATGAATTTATCGGCAACACCGCGCAAATATTTTATATCATCGAGTGCGGAACCCGGCTGCGAGCCGAAGAATATCAGCTCTGTTCCGCGTGGTGTGTTCGCGGTCTCGGCAGAGACGGCGGCGATGGCACGGGCCAGAAAGGCCTCGTCCTTTGCAGGATTCCGTGCCACCCTAGCGAAATAGGGAAACAGTGAAACACCGATTTTTTTGGGGCCATCGACCGTTGCAATTCGGTCTGTCACAGTCCGTAAATAGGCCGTGTCGGCGGCAAGGAAGAGTTTTTCAGCCGGTGTCCCCAGCGCAAGGCACACGTCATAGGATCGCTGGTCGCGAAGCACAATGAAATCGCTGACTGCGAGAATGCGGCGGACTAGGTAGGCCCCCACACGGGTCTCGGGTTTATTGATGCCAACGAAAAGATGACCGATTGTCTTGCCGTAGAAGCGCCGCAATACGGTTGTGAACAATGTCTGCGTCAGCAGCGGAAGAAACCCGTTTTTGACGGTCTCGAAGATTTGGGTGCCGCCTCCGAATACCAGTGCGTCATGATGCCGACCCTCACGCACAACCTGAATGGCTTGATACAGCGCGTTGAATTTCGACAAGAAGCGTCGCCGGATAACCCTCTTCAGCACCAGATTTAGTTTCCGCAGCCCGACCAACTCCTGAGTTTTATGGCTCTGCCGATCGGAAAACGCTATTGCGCTGACGCGGTATGGCTGCGCCAGTGTTTCCGCGAGGGTTTCGAGGATCAGGTCATCGCCGAAATTCCCTTGGCCGTAATATCCGAACAGCAGTATGCTTTTCATGAGCCTGCTGCTTCCAGCTTGCTTTTCATATAATAGCACTCCCCTTCGATTAGGTGTTGTAAGTGCTCGATATCTTCGCGGATTCCGATCTTCTTGGCTGGATTGCCGCCGACCACCGTAAAGGGTTCAACGTCGCTCACCACAACCGCGCCGAGGGCGACAACCGCAGCCTGACCTATGGTCACGCCGGGCGTAATCCGGACATCGGCCCCGATCCAAACTGCCTTTCCAATGTGGACCGGCCCCGGCAGGTTTGCTCCACCATAGGGAACGGTGTCGCGGTTTCGGTGATTGTGATTTTCGGTCCATAGGAACGAGCGTGGTCCAATGATCACTCCGTCCTCCAGCGTTATTCCTCCTATGGCGTTCCAAACGGCTCCAGGCCCCACGTAGCAGTAGCGACCAATCTTAATCTTGTTGAGCATGGCAAACTCACCGCCCTTAATCACGCTTTTATTTTGCTTAAAGAGTTTTCGGCGAAACAACCTCAGCTCGAGTTTCTTCTTCAGACGCTGATACATCTTACCTGTTCTCCTGGATGAAACGAGCCACGATGAGAAGAAGCGCGAAAAACCGGATCAGCACAAAACCGATCACGGCACCTTCTAGGCCAAGCGACCCGGTAAGCACGAATGACACAGCGATACCGCCGAGCATCTGAACGGTGTAAACCAGATTCGCGAATTTGTCGGCGTCATGCGACAGCAGCCCGACACGTGCGATATTGGTGCAGAAGCTCATCCACATCCCAAGCACAACGGAGGGAATGATCCAGTGCAATTGGGTGAAGTCGTCCGAGACAACCAGTTTGGATACCTGGTAGGCGAACAGTGCGTAGATCATCGCGAGCAGCAAGGCGAACCCGATGGCGACCAGAAGCTTGCGCACGCCGGCCTTGCCAATGGTTTTACCCGGCGCGACTTTGGTGACTAGAACCGACACGACAGACGACGAGATGATGGGAAACACAAAAGCCAGGGTGAAACCGGCGCCGTATTCTGCGATATCCGCTTGGCTCAACGTTCCGTTGGCCGAAAAATACTGCAGCATCCAAACCTCGACCCGTGTCAGGACCAAGGCGCTGATTTCAAAGACGAAGAACCGGCGCGACCCTTTCAGTAATTCGATCGTTGCCGCCCGCGTGGGGGGAGCGTGGACCTTGGCGCTCAACTGAACGCCCCCAAAGACCGCGAGCACTAGGCTGGCCGCCAGATAGGCCCAGATCACGGAATCAACGTTCAATGGCTGGACCATGACATAGGCAACGCCGATCGCGGCCAAGGTGGCGATGTTACGCAGGGGTTGCAGAGTAGAGAATAGGGTAAAGTTCTGTTCGGCGCGCGACACGTTCAACGTGATATCGAAAAACGCTAACAACATGCCGCTGACAATCGCCAACGCCATGAGCCCGGACACAGTGCTTGTCAACCATAGCGCTACTGTCACCGCTGCGATCAAAGCTAAAGCCGAGAGCTCAAAAAAGAGGTAGCCGGACAACAGTGCCGAGCGATGGTGCGAATTCTGATATTGTAAGACAAAGCCGTTGTTGATCGCGATACTGGGCAGAAGTGCCGCGGTGACAATAACCGTGTAATAGAAATAGTAGATACCGTAATCATCTTTTGTCAGGAGCGTGAGTAGGATGACCGAAACCAAAAGGTTGAGCCCAGCCGAAGCGGCCCGTCCTCCTGTAACGCCAATGATTTGTCTGATCATGCGGACTCGCTTGTTTGACGAAGTGTGCCCAAGATTGTGCAGCACACTTGGCCCAGCTGAAACCTATAACGAAGGTCAATTGTCTCGTGCGCCGGGGGTACAAACCGGTTCCTGCACCGCCCCCTAACGCCACACGCCGCGCATATCGAGTAAAAGACCTTCCGGGCGGGGGGCTTGTTTGAAGCGCTTGTGATCGACCAGCATGACGTGGACGTCGGCCCTGGCCTCTTCGAGGGATACCAGGCGACTGTCGCCCAGGCCCTTGGGCAAGTCTTCGATGTTCGGCTCGACGACCATGATCGGCCCCTTGTGTCCCCCGGCGATTTCACGGGCGATCGACAGGGCCGGGCTTTCGCGCAGGTCGTCGATATCCGGCTTGAAGGCGAGGCCGTAGATCGCGAGCGTCACGTCCGCGGCCGTCTTTCCCGGGTTTTCCATCAGATAGGCTCCCACGGCGGCGCGCACCTTCTCGACCACCCATTCCGGCTTGCTGTCATTGACCTCGCGCGCCGTCCTGATCAGGCGCGCGTAGTCCGGCGCGGATGAGACGATAAACCAGGGATCGACGGCAATGCAATGTCCGCCCACGCCCGGGCCGGGCTGGAGGATGTTCACGCGCGGATGGCGATTGGCGAGCGCGATCAGCTCCCACACATCCATGTCGAGCGCGTCGCAGATCAGCGACAGCTCGTTCGCGAAGGCGATATTGACGTCGCGGAAGCTGTTTTCCGTGAGCTTCGCCATCTCCGCCACGCGCGGGCCGGTGGCCACCACGCATTCCCCGGCGACGAAGGTCTTGTAGAGCGCGACCGCGCGCGCGGAACATGCCGGCGTCATGCCGCCGATCACCCGGTCATTGGTGATCAGTTCCTGCATCACCTTGCCGGGCAGCACCCGCTCCGGGCAGTGGGCGATGCGGATATCGGAATCCTCGCCGTGGCTCTGCGGGAAGGTCAGGTCGGGCCTTGCTTCCGCCAGCCATTCGGCCATCGCCTCGGTGGCGCCCACCGGCGATGTGCTTTCGAGGATCACCAGATTGCCGCTTTCGAGCACCGGCGCGATCAGCTTCGCGGCCGACTGGATGTAGGACAGGTCGGGCTCGTGGTTTTCGCCCTTGAACGGCGTCGGAACGGCGATGAGGAAGGCTTCGGCCGGCTCCGCGGTCATGGTGGCCCGCAAGTGGCCTTCGCTGACCGCGGCGCGCACCACCATGTCGAGATCCGGCTCGACGATATGGATTTCGCCGCGATTGATCGTGTTGACGGCGCGCTCGCTGATATCAACGCCGATGACTTCGATCCTGCGCGAGGCGAACATCGCGGCGGTCGGCAAGCCGATATAGCCCAGGCCGATAACGGAAACACGTTTGAAAGCGCGGGCGGTCATCAGTTTTCAGCCTTTTCGGGATTGAAGAAATCCAGAATCGCATCGCGAATTCTCTCCGACGCCTTGCCATCGCCATAGGGATTGTGCGCGCGCGCCATTTTCTCGTAGGCGTCAGCGCTATTAAGCAGCGCATCGGTTTCGCGAACGATCAGGTCGGCGTCGGTGCCAACCAGCTTCACCGTGCCGGCATCCACCGCTTCGGGCCGTTCGGTGGTGTCGCGCATCACCAGGACCGGCTTGCCGAGCGACGGCGCCTCTTCCTGCACGCCGCCGGAATCGGTGAGGATGATGGCCGACCGTCGCATCAGATGGACAAAGGGCAGGTAGTCCTGCGGCGCGATCAGCCGCACACGCTCAAGAGCGCCGAGACTGGTCTCGACAGGGCCCTTCACGTTCGGGTTCAGGTGAACCGGATAGATGATTTGGACATCCTCCCGCTTGGCAATGGTTGCCAGGGCAGAGCAGATGCGCTCGAAGCCGCCGCCGAAGCTTTCCCGCCGATGGCCCGTCACCAGGATCATGCGCCTGGAGGGGTCGATCCCGAATTCCGCGTCAAACGCCGCGCTTTGTTGCGGATCGTTCTCCAGCCGTTCAACCACGTCGAGGAGAGCGTCGATGACAGTATTGCCGGTGATCGAAATCCGCTCGGCGGGCACGGCCTCGGCCTTCAGGTTCAAGGCGGCCTTTTCCGTCGGCGCGAAATGGAGCTGGGCGATGGCGCCGGTGACCTTGCGATTGATCTCTTCCGGCCAGGGCGAATAGATATTGCCCGTGCGCAGGCCAGCCTCGACATGGCCGACCGGTATCTGCTGGTAATACGCCGCGAGCGAGGCGGAAAGCGTTGTCGTCGTATCGCCGTGCACCAGCAGCAGGTCCGGCGAAAATTCTTCGAGCACCGGTTTAAGTCCGGCCAGGACCGCCGCGGTGATCTCGGTAAGCCCCTGCCCGGGCTTCATCACGTTCAGATCATAATCCGGCTCAATGCCGAACAGGCGAAGCACCTGGTCGAGCATTTCACGGTGCTGCGCGGTGACCGCCACGCGGACATCGAGCTCCCGGCTCTGTTTGAGAACCTCATAAACCGGCGCCATCTTGATGGCTTCCGGTCGCGTTCCAAATACCAGCAATATTTTCTTCAATTGACCCTCGCAATTTTAAAAATCTTTAGGCAAAGACAATGATTAAACCTGGCACGTGCAGCAGTTCGCCGTTTGAAAAACGGTCGAGCACGGCAAAATCGCAAAAAATTCAGGATGACTTCTTCGCGGCATAGACATCCATATCGAGTTTAAGCGCCTCGATTTCCTCCCTCAACGCCTCGTATTCCTCCATTTTTCTTGCCAGAAAGGCACGAGTCAAAGCTGCTTTCCGCGCGATCCCTTTCGGGGTCAGAATATACGCATATCGCCTCTTATCCTCCGCCGCTGTAAAATTCCCCAGTTTCACGAGGCCTTTGTCGATCAGCGCACTCAGCACATAATGCATTCCGCCAACGCTGACCCCCACAGCCTCTGCCAGCTCACGCTGAGACATCTCGGGGTTCTCTTGCAGAAGGCGAAGCACGCGAAAATGCGTGTCTTCCTGAAGTTTGTTGCGGTTGCTTGTCATTTTGGGATTTTCTCGGCTTGCCTGACAAGGAAGACCCACAGACCATCGTGTTTCGCGAAAAGCGCTATGATAGGAAGCATAGATATTGATCAGTTTCGAACGATATCAAAGGCTGCGCCCGCTCGCAAGCTGCAAACGGTCATGACGGCAATTTACCGGGGCGCGCCTCAAAATGATGCGGCGGATGTCCATCTGCTGACTGACCTGAAAAAACGACGCCGTCCATTTCTCGGACGGCCGCGCTGGACGAAACCTCTGCCGCCTGGAGGTGGTCGCACCTTGCCTCCCGCGCAGCCGATTTTTTTGCAGGCAGTTCAGTGGAGGCAGACCGAGGAAACAGAAGCTACCGCGCTTCAGCGCTCACCGAGGCTCCGAATGAACATCCGCAAGAATGCCTGAAATTCTCGTAATGAGTGCGTCGTCGATATAATGTGGACCGTCGAAAAGGTAGAGAACATAGTCGCGCATCGCGTTGATTTGCGAGGCGAGTTCCTCCGCGGTGGCCGCGCGGAAGCCGCCGCCCTCGCGCGGACGGAAAGCTTCCGTGATGATGCGGAGCCGAGCCTTGCCGAGACGGGCGGCGAGCGCATCGGCATAGGCGCGCGCGGTCTCCGGCGATCGCGCCTCGACGCCGACGCCATCCTGAAAGAACACGCCGACATCGTCCGGCAGCCAAGTCGCAAGCCAGTCGGCAAGCGGGCCACCGCCGATATTGGCGCTATCATAAACGCTGATCCACAAGGGACGCGGCAGCATGGCAAGCGCTTCGGGCATGACGTCCGGCGCCTGGCGCCATGTCGGGTCCACCTCGACCGGAAAATAGTAACCTTCGATATTGAGGGGCAACCTCTCCCTCGCGGCCGCGGCCGACCCTTCGGCAAGCCGAAGGACATTCGCACGGGCGTTGTTTTCCGAAAAGTCACCCTCCAGTCCGAGTATGACGTGATCGGCCCAGGGCTCGGCGCCGATGCGGTGCCAGTCCGGCAAGCGTGGCGGCTTTTTCGTGCCAAGACCCGGTGCGAAGCCGATGCCGTCGACCACGATCCACTGAATGAGGAGATGGTCCGCACCGAGACGCTGCCAGTTCCCCCTGGGTTGCGCCGTCGCCGCGTCGACCTGCCAGACGATACCGGTGACGGGCCCGTGGGCCGACGGTTCGCCGGGCGCGGGCGGCAGGATAAAAAATTGTCCCGCCGCCCACACGGCTGCCAGCGACAACGACTCCGAAAGCGTCCGCAGAAAACGGCGACGGTTCAGATCATCAGATTGAGGGAAGCGAACCATCCTTGCGCCCTATCGTCACCGCCGAGCCTTGCCCGATACTGACCGTTGATATCGATATACGACATGGGCGCCTCATATTTTGTCTCGCGGAACCAGTAGCGCAAGTTGAGCCCCGGCCCCGCGCCTAGCGCGAACTCCGTTGCGTAGGTGTTGTTGTAGTCCGCCGAAATGCCGATGAAGGGGGTGATGATGAAGTTGCCGTCATCCCCAAAGCGAAAACTGCGGCCAAGGCTTGCATTGGCCAGAGCAAATGCCTCGTTGCTTTCGAGATAGCGGCCGGCCTCGCCGTAGTACCGGCCCGTCCACCACGCGCTGGACCCAGGCATCAGGTCGGTGTTGAAGCCGTCCGAAATCGCCGCCCGCAACAGATAGTCGTCGCGGCTGTAGCGCCCGATCTTGAAGTAACGCGCGGCTTCCAGCGTCAGGTTGAGATTCGTGAACGGCTTGACGCGCACGCCGGCCGCCCCTTGCGTGGTCGACGCGCCGACTGCGCCGCCGAGCGAATCGTAGACCGTCGTAAATTGTCGGATGAAAAAGTCGACCGTGCGGCCGTCGCGATAGCCGAGAACGGGCGGCCGCCAGAAAAACTCGGAACCGAGCTGCATGCTTTGGCCGGCTGCGGCCGAGGGCGTGATATAGGCGTCGGAAATACCGCTGCTGCCATAATAGAGGCCGATATTGGCGCCCCAGCGCCGCGAAATGTCGGAGACCTGACGCCTGAGGGCGAAAAGCTCTTCCGGAGAAAGGGCAAGTTCACCTGCATCCGCCTCGTCGATCGCGCGCTTCAGCCAGAAGACGGCATCGTCATTGTGGTAGTCGCGCCGGGCGGCATAAGCCGCATCGATCAGTTGCCTGCCTTCGATCGCGCCAGCGGCATAGGCCTCGCTGAAGGCATCATAGGCAAGTGGTCGGTCACCGAGGCGGGCCGCGAGATAGGCCGTCTCGGTCGCGCCGAGCGGCGCGAGCAGGCCTTCCGCTTGCGCGCTTTGCAGGGCGGAACGGGCGCTCCGGCCGCCATCTCGGGCCATGAGAAGGTCCAGCCCGGCAACGGTGATACCGGCCTTTTGGCGGTCCGTGGCGGCCTTTGCCTCGGCCTGTGCGAGCGCCGTCGCGGCGGCCGTGTATGCTTCCATGGCCGTCAGCGCCTTTGTACGCGCCAGCCACACTTCGGCATCATCGCTGTCGCCAAGCGGCTGCAGCGCCTCATAGGCAAGTTCGGGCGCCTCCGTCGCCATCGCGGCGGCGGCAAGATTGAGCCTGAGCTTTGCGTCATCGCCCGCCGGTCCCGGCATAGCCAGCGCCTGTTCGAAATCCGACCTGGCCCCCGCCTGGTCGCCAAGTTGCTGCCGGATGACGCCGCGCTGACCGAGCAGGGTACGGTCCGGGCCGAACCGCGCGATTGCCGCGTCGGCGACGCGCAGCGCGTCCTCGAGCATATCATTGCGGTTGAGAACATCGATCAGCAGAACCTGGTAGGTCTGGTTATCGGGCGCATTGCGCGCGGCCTCCCGTGCATAACGCAGGGCAGACTCGCCATCGTTACGCCTTAGCGCCGTATAGGCCTCCTGAGCAGCCGTTGCCGCGGGCGAGGAAACAGCCGGTTTCGCATTGGTTTGCGCAAGCGCCTTTTCGGCGTTTTCCAGCAGCGCCTGATAATCGCTATGGGCCGGCGCAAGCCGGACGGCCTCTTTCGCATCGGCAACGGCTTGCCAATAGGCGCCGCGTTCATAGGCACGATAGGCGGCGTCGGCGGCCTTGTAAGCCGGGTCATCGGTGGCCGGCACCGTTGTGGGCAGTTTTTTGGCTTCGCTTTCAGCGGCCTGCTCCTGCCTTATCGCGGCGGCGCGCTCCGAGAGCAGGCGGCGGGTTTCATCGTCAAGCCCAGTGCCGCTCGTCGAAGCCTGACCACTCTGCCGGGCCATATCCTTGCCCGACGCTTGGACGAGCGCAGCCCGGGCATTGTCGAGAAGCTTTTGATAGTCGCCGTTATCCGGCGCTTTCCTCACCGCCTCCTCGGCATCCGCAACCGCCTTTTCATAATCGCCGCGTTCATAGGCGCGATAAGCCGCGTCGGCAGCCTTGTAGGCCGGGTCATTCGTCGTCAGGGGCGCGGTTTCCGGTTTCCCGGGCTCTTCCGCGCTTTCGCCGCTGTCGGCCTTTTCCGCGCCCTCTTGCCGGAGCCTCGCAGCGAGCTCGGAAAGCCGGCGGATGGCGTCGTCGTCAAGCGCGGCTTCTTCCGCTTTTCCGGCTGGATCCTCTAAGGTTTCGCTATCGGGTTTTGCGGCAACGCTCGGCTTTGCCGCGCCTTCGGCGGCAGCCTCGTCGGCGCGTTCCCGCCGGATCCTGTCGGCAAGTGCGGAAAGTCGGCTGAGGGCATCATCGTCAAGCCCTTCGTCTTTTGCCTGTGCGGCCGGAGCCTCTTCGCCGTTGCTGTTCGTCTTTGTGGCAGCCGGCGGCTTTGAGGCCTTCCTCGTCTCCGCGACCTCCCTGTCAGCGATGTTCCCGGAAACAGACTTGGCCGCAAGCCAGCGCCGGGTCGCAGCGTCGATGCGCATGTCGTTTGCGGCCGCGCGTGCGATCCTTTGCGCCTCATCGTTGCGGCCGGCGGCCTGAAGCGCTTCCACGAGCGCTGTCCTGAGCTCGCCGGAATCGGGTCTTTGCCGAATCGCCTCGTTGAGATCCGTGATCGCCTTTTGCGGATTGCCGGCGGCAAGCGCCTTTTTGGCGTTCTGGTACAGGCGAAGCGGCGGACCGGAGAGCGGCAGATATTCGATGCGGACCGCGGCGGCATCTCTGGCCATGTCATAGGCTGCGGCCGGCGCCACGGCCTGCAGAAATATCGCAGTTGCAGCAAGCAGGGTTGTGCGGCGGAACGGCCTCATGCATCGGCCTCCCGTTCGTTTGGCGCGTCGTCCTGATTTTGACTTTCATCGTCAGTTCCGCGCGCCCTTGCGATCCGCGCCCGCTGCTCTTCAAGGGCGCTTTCAATGGCGTCCCTGAAAACGAGGTCGTGGCTTATCAGATAGGCGCCGATCAGGCCGTCCCGCTCCGGCTCGTAATGGACAAGCGCCTTCTGCAGCGCTTCATTCGAGATCGCGCCGTTCTCGACCAGGATATCGCCCAGTAGAGGAATATGGGCCTCAAAGGCCTCCGGTCCGAATGGCTCGGCAGACCGTCCTCTTGCCGCAAGCAAACGCAGGCCGCCGGAAAGCTCCCGGTCGCGCACGATGAAACGCTGCGGCTGGTAGCCGAGCCGCGCCGTAACGGCATCAAGCTCCGCCTCCGACAGCGGAAGGGACGAGGCCAGCGCCAGCCGATCGGCGTCTTCCTTGTCAACGAGTGGCAGAACCCGATAGGCGAAGCAGAAATCCGGCCTGAACCGGTCACGCGCGGCAACCAGGTCTTCCTCCGTCACCGAGATCAGATCGAGACCCGACTGATAGGCGACGGCCTCGGCGAGCACATCCTCTTCAAGCCAGCCTTCATCCAGCATGATGCGGCCGAGCGGCACGCGCCGTGCCTTTTGTGCATCGAGAGACGACTCCAGCTGGGTGGCGTTGATGGCATGCCAGGAGAGCAGAAGTTCACCGAGTTTCGTCTGCCGGTCCACCAGTCCGTCGCCGGTGGGAAAGTCATGCATGGTCTTGTCCCAGACCAACCGTTTTCCGGTGAAAAGGTGATTGAGATACTGGTTCCATGCCCGCGACATGGCCATGAAGTTCACGAAATTGCCGATGATCATCCGGGGGATGGCGAGAAGACCATGCTCCCAGCCGAATGTGCGCGCGGTGAAATAGAAGCGCTGGATCACGCGCAGCAGAAGGGCCACAGCGTTCAGGATCAGCACGTCGCCAATCCAGCCCTGGACGGACAGCAATGGCGGATAACCGCCCGGAAGAAGGCCCAGCGAAAATCCGAGCTGGAAAAGAATATATTGCAGCGCCAGTACATAGGCGAACATGGTCACGTAGACGGTGACCACGCCTTTGCGGTCGCGCAGCATGAAGTAGCGGTCGATCAAGGAACCATGCCAGCCGAAATAGGCCCAACCCTGAAAGCAGATGCCAAGCGACCAGCGGGCTTTCTGGCGATAGGAGGTTCGGAAGGTGTTGGGAAAATATTCCTGCACGCAAAGCGCCATCCGCAGCGTCTTTTCCTTTTCGGGGCCGAAACCGAACCAGGTCTTGCGCTTGACCTTGTAGTCCACCGGAAAGCGCGCGAGGATGGAGCGCATCCCGTGCTCGGCAAGCCGCATGCCGATGTCGTAATCTTCGGTCAGAGTCTGGGTATTGAAGGCCTGATTGCTGCTTTCGGCCGAGAGCGTCAGCAGCGCCTTGCGCGAAAAACAGGTGCCGACGCCGGCAGACGGCACCATGCCGGACAGCGTCTCGCGCACGACGATGTCCTTGCCGTGCCACTCGGCGAATTCATCCATATAGACGCCGGCGACGAGGTCGTACCAGTTTCGCTCGAGCGAGTTGACCGGGATCTGGATCAGATCGATGCGCGGCAGGAGATAGTTGAAGAAGCGCAGCTCCAGGGGATGCAGCACATCCTCGCTGTCATGCAGGATTGTGCCGGCAAAGTTGATATTGTGCCGCTCTTCATGGGCGAAGATGGCCTGGACGACCCAGTTCAGGCAGTCGGCCTTGCAGGTCGGCCCGTCATGCGGCACCTCGACGCGCACCAGTTGGCGATAGCGCCGGCGCATGCGTTCGACCTCGTTGATGGTCGCCGCGTCATTGCGATAGGTGCCGACGAAAACCGTATAGTTGCGATAGTCGAGCGTGCCGACCATGCCCTCGATCATCGCCGCGATTACATCGCTTTCCAGCCATGCCGGCACCATGATGGCGATATGCTGCTCTGGCCGGCCGTGAAGCTGGTCCGGCGTCAGCGGCTTGTAGCGGCGCTCTACGGTAAGCCGCCGCACAATGGAGCGGGCGTAGAACACCGCGTCGATAAAAAGGTCATCGATGCTGGAGACGAGGATGATGACCGCGACCGCCGCCGTCAGATATTCCAGAAAACGGTAGTAGTCGGCGAGGAGGTAGGGCCAGTAGAGCTCCATGGTCCGCCCCGGTCAACTCTTGTCGTCGCGTTTGCGCCGCTTTGCGAGGCGGGCAAGCAGGATAAGCAGGGCGAAGCCGCCAAGAATGGAGACAGTCAGCGTTACCGGCACCTGGCGGAACCAGAAATCGGTGTCGGCGAGCCGGCGCAGGGTAAAGCCAACCCCTTTTTCCGTCAGACGATCGGGCACGCCATTTTCCGCCAGCGGTTTGCCGCTGGTTCTGACCTGCGCGAGAACGCCGGCGCTGCCAATGACCGCGACATCGCCATGACGGAGCATGAGCGGCTCTTCGATCAGCGGCCCTGCGCCATCGGCCAGATAGGATAGACCCGGCTGCTGGCCATCGGTCTCGGCCTGCAACAGAGCGACGCCCGAAAGGCCGGAGGCATCGAACAAGGTCGTTCCGCTTGTGGTGGTGATCGAGACCGTGCTGCCGGAGACCGAGGCGCGCTGGCTCTCGCCCTCAACGGCGACGCCGAGAAACAGGAAGGGTCTTGAAGGCTCAGGCATGGCGGGACGATCGGCAGGCCGGAAGTCAGCGCGATCGGGCGAAATCCCGCTTGCATACGCCAGGGCGATCACATTCGGCAGGGTTGCAAGCGGATGTTCCAGCCAGCCTGAATTGACGGCGACGAGACTATCGCCGCTGAGGCTGGCGGTCACCGAGGCGAAATCCTCTGTCCGCGGTGCTGGGCCGAGCTGAAGATAGCTGTCTGGAAGAACCGAAACGGGGAAGGCCTGCGGTTGTTCGCGGCAGGCGTCGGAGGCCGGCTGACGCTGGAAGCGCACCACGATGCGGTTGCTCGGCAACAGCATATAGGCCGGCACATCCGCCGAAATCGTCTCCGGCGCGCCATTGGCTTCAAGCTGCTTTGCGCCCAGCAGCATGTCGTTGAGGAAGAGCGAAGCCACCGGCCGGGTGGGCGTGGCGCCAGGTGCTGCCGCAACGCTGACATGAATGCTCGTTGGCACTCTGCCGGGCGGAATGTCGCTGCCGAGATCGGATGTCGTCGACCATTCGCCAAGCGCCAGCACATCGAGCGTGCCGGCGGGCGCGCCCAGCGGCAACAGCGGAACGGCATTGATATCTGGCGCCGGCGGCTTTGCCGTATGCACGATCATATCGCCGGAGACGGCCGAACGGCGCCATAGCGCGCTGAACAGCCCGGCGGCCTCCTTTCCGCCTTCCGGCTGCACCGCGATTACGGGTTTGCCGCCCAGAAGGCGCACGCTGAAGGAACTGGCCTCGGCCGGCCTGCCAAGCGTGAACTGTTTGTCCGCAAGCGCCTGCAGGGCCCCTTGCGCCTCGGCTTCGGCGGCCGTGATTTCCTGCGCGAGCGCCCGGATTGCGGCGTTGATGGAAGCGCGAAGACTGTCGCCGGCAACCGCGACATCCGCTTGCGCTGCGCCGAGAAGTAGGTAGGCGCCGGCTTGAGCGTCGTTTTCCAGTGTGGCCGTTCCGCCATTCGCAAGCGCTGCAAAGGCCGGGATCGGCCGCAGCGCTTCAGGCACCTCGATCGCGGAGGCATCGACGGTATCGCCTTTGGCTGGCAGCGCCCGCAGATGAACCGTCTTGCCCGCCCGCCTCAGCGCGACCCCGAGTCGCCAGGCGGCATCGTAGCTTTCCGCGTCGAGCCATCCGCCGGCCACCAGGAGCGTCACATCCTGAGGCAGTGCGGAAAAGGCGCTGGCAACGGTGATGATATCCGCAGCATCGTAGCTGTATTCAAGTGCGGTATCGGTATGGACGATCAGCTGATTGCCGTTCGGAACGGTATCGTAACAATAGAACTTCCCGACCGAAGCTTGCCACTCAATGCCGAGGCGCACGAAGCCGTTGTCGCGCGGCGCGCCGTCGACGCCGATATCCAAACCGATCTCGCCCCTTTCGGCCTCAGGGGAGCGGGCGGCAACGGCGTAGCCATCAAGCGACAGGACGTAGGTCGTCGTGCCGCCATCGCCGCGCAGATAGGTTGCGTCGAAAGCGAGGCTCGGCTGGATAAGCGGAACGCCCGCGGGCACGGGAAAATAGATATCGCGCGTGACGAACGAAGACGAAAATGCCAGGGGTGCCGTGATGCCGATATCGGAAAGCGAAACAGAACGCGTCACGATATCATCCTCAGCCAGCGACGTCAGCGCATCGGATACCTCTCCTGCATGGGCCGCCTGAAGGCCGACTAAGACGAGGGCCGAAACCGTGACGCAGAGCGTTTTCTTTCTGACGGAAACGTATCTTGGCGCATTCATATCATTATCTTTCCGGCGGAGGGCATCAACCTCGCTGCAGCGTTTCCAGGTTCGGGTCGAAGGCGGCGGCCTTTCGCCAGGCGAGCGTGTCGGCAACGCGTCGGGACGCGTTCGGGACCATGCCGGACAGGTCGTAATCCGGAACACTACCGAAGACATCGAGAGCCTGACCCAGCATTTCCAAATGCCGATCGGAGACACGGATGAAGGCGTCGATAACGCTTTCGCTTACCGCTGGGTTCACAACCGGCGCCATCATTATCGCCACCGTCTTTTTGCCGAACACGGAAAGAACGCTCAAACCAACTTTCCTTCCCAAACGTGCACGCCCGAGAACCGGCGAATTGCTATCCCACGCTGCCGATCCGCATGACCTGCAGCCAGATCGAGAGCGGCCAATACAGACATTCCGAGTATTGACCGTGTGAAAAATGTTTAGTTGGACATGGTTAATTATCGGTTACGGAAGCATAATTGCGGAAGCTTCCATTCATGGCCGTTGGCAACGCCGAGGAACACGCAAAGATGCAATGCGCTGGAGAAGCGCCTCGTCGAACTGGCCACTGAAAAATCGAAACCGTTGAGATCACGATAGCCGTGCGAGGGTAGCAGTGCATCGGAGCGATATTTCGAGCTTTCAGGCCACCCGCGAAAAATGGCCTCAGGCCATCACGTCACCACAGCCCCCCCCGCAAAGCTGCTCTCGTCGCAACCTTGCCGAAGCCGTACCCAAGGGGTGCGCAGTCACGACTTCTACGCTGTCATGAAGCTTAACGCACCCTGTAGAAATGCATTTTCTATATAAATACAATGACTTAAACCTGACACACTATGAAATTTCGTTAACGACCTCACAGTTCACTTTAAGTGATTCAACAGCGTCAATGTCAGCAGCGCCGACAAAGCTCTATAGCAAAATATCGCCTACCCTTTCCACCGAGTTCCAATGTCCGAAATCCGGGTGTGACAAGCTATAGACATCAACCTTATTGCTCAGTTGCATGTCGGCAGAACCCCATTTTATCCAGCCGAAAGCGCCAGGCTTGCTGGCTTGCAATCTTTGCCTGACAGGAACGTGACCAATGGAGCTGCGGCAATGCACGGCGGCGCTAAGCCACCTTCACGATCAGCCGTCCGCGCACCTTGCCGGCCAGAATGTCTTCGGCGGCCTGGGGCAGGCCCTGGAGATCGATTTCGCCGGCGGTGACGAGGTCGATGTGCTCCGGCGTCAGATTGTTCTGCAACAGCCGCCATGCGGCCTCGCGGCGCTTTGGCGGCGCGAACACGGAATCGACGCCGATCAGCGTGACCGCGCGCAGGATATGCGGCATCACGGTTGCGGGAAGATCGGGCCCGCCGGCAAGGCCGCAGGCGGCCACCGCGCCGTCGCGCACCGTCTGCGCCAGAACATTGGCGAGCGTGGTCGAGCCGACGCTGTCGACGGCGCCCATCCAGCGCTCCTCCTGCAACGGCCTGCCGGCTTCCGAAAGTGTCTTGCGGTCGATGAAGTCCCTCGCGCCGAGCCGGCGGAGATAGTCGTGGGTTTCCGGCCGGCCTGTGGAGGCGGTCACGTGAAAACCGAGCGCTGAAAGCAGCGCCACCGCATAGGAGCCGACGCCGCCGGCCGCCCCCGTGACCAGCACGCTGCCGCCATTTTCTGAAAGATTGCCCCAGGCGAGAAGCTGGTTGACGCAGAGCGCCGCCGTGACGCCCGCCGTGCCGATCGCCATTGCCTGACGCTGGTCGAAGCCGTCCGGCTGCTTCATCAGCCATTCCGGCTTCAGCCGCTGATAGGCCGAGAAAGCCCCCCACTCGGTCTCCGACAGACCGGAGCCGGTGGCGATCACGCGGTCGCCGGGCTGAAACGAATCGCTCGCCGATTCGACCACCGTGCCGGCGATATCGATGCCCGGCACCATAGGAAAGCGCCGCGCGATCCGCCCCTTGCCCGTGACCGCAAGCCCGTCCTTGTAGTTCAGGCTGGAATAATCGACCCGCACCAGCACCGGCAGATCGGGCAGGTCGTCGCGGGTCAGTTCCGTCGGCACGGCGGCGGGATGGTCCTTGTCGCGGATCAACAGCGCGGGAAAGGTCTCGGTCATCGCGGTCTCCTCGGGTTCTGCGATTTTGCACCGGAGAGTAACGAGGCCCGCGCGAAACGCAATCCGCCTTCAGGCGAGCGCAGCAACCCGTGCCACCGCGATCCGCGCAGCGAGCGCGGCGTTGTTCTTTACCAGCGCGATGTTGGCCTTCAGGCTGCGGCCTTCCGACAGCACGTTAATCCGTGCCAGCAGGAAGGGTGTCAGTTCCTTGCGGGCAATGCCCCGCTCATCGGCCTCGCGAACCGCATCGTCGATGGTGCCGTCGATGAATTCCGGCGTCAGCGCATCGGCTTCCGGCACCGGATTGGCGATCAGCATGCCGGTTCCGGTGGAGAGCCCGTCATGGGCGATCATGGCGGCGGCGATCTCCTCGGCGCTATACAGCCGATGGTCGGCCTTGTGGCCGCTGGAGCGGGTGAAGAAAGCCGGGAAGTCATCGCTGCGATAGGCGATCACCGGCACGCGCTGGGTTTCCAGATATTCCAGCGTCTTGGGAATATCGAGGATCGACTTCACACCGGCGCAGATCACCGTCACCGGCGTGCGGCCGAGCTCGGTCAGATCGGCGGAGATATCGAAAGTCTGCTCCGCGCCGCGATGCACGCCGCCGACGCCGCCGGTGGCGAAGATCGGGATGCCGGCCAGTTCGGCGATCTTCATGGTCGCGGAAACCGTGGTGCCCGCCGTCTGGCGCTTGACGATCGCCACCGCGAGATCGCGGCCGGACGCCTTGACCACGCCGTCCTCGACCTTCGCCAGCCGCTCGATGACGTCGCGGTCGAGACCGGCATGCAGCCTGCCGTCGATCACGGCGATGGTCGCCGGCACCGCGCCGTTTTCGCGCACCACGGCTTCAACGCCGAGCGCGGTTTCGAGGTTGGCGGGATAGGGCATGCCATGGGTGATGATGGTGGATTCCAGCGCCACGACGGGTTTGCCCTGTGCCAGCGCTTCCTTGACCTCCGTGCCGAGTATGATTTCGATGTCAGACACGTGCTTCTCCTTGGATTGGTGCGAGGCGATGAAGATTGGCCTCGACAAAGTGTGGGGACATTTGCGGATGGACGCTCGCGGCGCTCTCGGTTGTCAGCGCCGCGATCAACGCACCGCGCCGCACGGCCTCGTGCAGCGCGCCGCTGTGCAGGTAATGATGCAGGGTTCCGGCAATCATCGCATCGCCGGCCCCGGTCATATCGACGGGCCGGGCTTCGACCACCGGGACGAGATTCACCCCGTCGCCATTGGCAACCACCGCGCCGCGCGCGCCGGACGTCAAGATGACCGCGGACGCACCGGCTTCGATCAGTGCTTTCGCAGCCTTCTCCATACCATTGATATCTTTGGAATAAGTTGATCCAAGATAGGCGGAAGCCTCGTCCAGATTTAAAAACAGCAGGTCGACGCCGGAAAGGTCCCTCGGCAGCTTCATCACTTTCGGCGTCGACACCGCGTCGATCGCGAGTTCAAACCGTCCGGCGTGCCTCTGCTCGATCAGCGCGGCAAGGGTTGCCGCCGGCAGGTTGCAATCGGCGAAGACGAGCCTTGCGGCGGCAAGCGATGGCGCGGCGTTGGCGAGAAGCGCCGGCGTCATGCGGTCGAAGATCGCCATGTCGGCAATGCCATAGGCAAGGTCGCCGCCGGGCTCCAGAATGGCCGCATATTCCGCCGTCCGTTCATCGGGCAACTGAAAGAGATTGGCGACATCGATGCCGCGGGCGCCGAGATGCCGGGCGAGATCGCGCCCGCTTTCATCCGCGCCGACGGCAGAGACGAAGCTGACGCCGGCACCGAGCGCGGCCAGGTTTTCGGCGACATTGCGCGCCACGCCGCCAAAGCTGCGCATGCCCTCGACCGGATTGGAGGTGCCGGCGATCAGCGGCGCGCTGGCGAGGTATTTGCGGTCGATCACCGCCCCGCCGACAACGGCCACCCGCCCCTCTTGCGGCAGCAGATAGCCCCGCCCGAGAATATGACCCTTTTCGGTAAGCCGCACGACATGGGCTGCCACGGCGGAACGCGACAGGCCGAGCTGGTCGGCCATCTGCTGCTGACCGGCAAACGGGTTCTCCCGGATCAGCGCAAGCAGCGCCTGCTCGGCTTCGTTCAGATCGGACATGTCACCTTCCCTTGCTGCAGGAATGCGGGGCGCTTCATCGCGCGAAAGAGTCCCCATAACAATAGTTACATATATAACACTTGTTACTACGCCAATCCAGAGGCGGAGCCTGCCCATACGCACTTTTCGCAAAGTTTCGACGCGCCATGCCTTTTTTCCCCGCGACCGCAATGCTATAGCCCTCGGGAAACGTTAAAACACGGGCCTTCAGGCCCCGCAGACGAGGAAGAAGCATGACGAAGATCAAGGTGGCTAACCCGGTTGTCGATCTCGACGGCGATGAAATGACGCGCATCATCTGGCAGTTCATCAAGGACAAGCTGATCCTGCCCTATCTCGACCTGCCGATCGAATATTACGACCTGTCGGTCCAGAACCGCGATGCCACCGACGATCAGGTCACCGTCGATGCCGCCAACGCCATCAAGAAGCACGGCGTCGGCATCAAATGCGCGACCATCACGCCCGATGAAGCCCGCGTCGAGGAATTCGGCCTGAAGAAGATGTGGCGTTCGCCCAATGGCACGATCCGCAACATTCTCGGCGGCGTGATCTTCCGCGAGCCGATCATCATGCAGAACGTGCCGCGTCTGGTGCCGGGCTGGACCCAGCCGATCATCGTCGGCCGTCACGCCTTCGGCGACCAGTACCGCGCGACCGACTTCAAGTTCCCGGGCAAGGGCAAGCTTTCGATCAAGTTCGTCGGCGAGGACGGCAAGGAAATCGAGCACGAAGTGTTCGACGCCCCCTCCTCCGGTGTTGCCATGGCGATGTACAACCTCGACGATTCGATCCGCGACTTCGCCCGCGCCTCGCTGAACTACGCCCTGATGCGCGGCGTGCCCTGCTACCTCTCGACCAAGAACACCATCCTCAAGGCCTATGACGGCCGCTTCAAGGACCTGTTCCAGGAAGTCTATGAGAACGAGTTCAAGGCCGAATACGAAAAGAAGAAGATCTGGTACGAGCACCGCCTGATCGACGACATGGTCGCGGCCGCCCTGAAGTGGTCCGGCGGTTACGTCTGGGCCTGCAAGAACTATGACGGCGACGTTCAGTCCGACATCGTCGCCCAGGGCTTCGGCTCGCTCGGCCTGATGACCTCGGTTCTGATGACGCCGGATGGCAAGACAGTTGAAGCCGAAGCCGCCCACGGCACGGTGACCCGCCACTACCGCCAGCACCAGAAGGGCCAGGAGACCTCGACCAACTCGATCGCCTCGATCTTCGCCTGGACGCGCGGTCTCGCCCATCGCGGCAAGCTGGACGATAACCAGGACCTGATCCACTTTGCCGAAACGCTGGAAAAGGTCTGCGTCGACACCGTCGAAAGCGGCCACATGACCAAGGACCTGGCGCTCCTGATCGGCCCCGACCAGCCCTGGCTCTCCACCACCGCTTTCCTCGACAAGATCGACGAAAACCTCCAGAAGGCCATGGCCGCCTGAGGCCGACGCCTTTGCGATAATGACCGAAAACCCGGCCCTCGCGCCGGGTTTTTGCTTGCCAGACGGGGCGCTTCACCCGCGGGCCGGTGGCGGAAAACCCGCCGCTTCACCAAAGTCTGATATGCGTTCGCGCCGAAATTCCTTCACTCTCGCTTCATTTTGGATCACAATATCCGTCTAAACCGCCGAGGAGACCGGAAGCAGCACCGCAGTTGTGCGCGCCGTAAGCGGGAGGAGAGAGCGATGGCTTATATGCCAAGGCCGGCGGCAAGCCGTGCGCATGCCGACATTGTGACCGCGACGGCGCTGTCGGCCAACGGGCCGGCGCGCTCGCCCGTCGCCGCATCATGGTGGCGCTCGCTCGTTCAGCACGGGCTCGATCCGGCCAGCGCCAGAACGCGCCGCGCCGAGACGCTGTCCGAGCTGGAACTGCGGCAGCGGATCGAGAAATCCGACCTTCTGATGCATGTCGCCCGCGCTCGGCTCGACCATCTCTACAAATGCGTCTCGCTGTCTGCCTGCGGCGTTTTCCTGAGCGATGCCGATGGCGTGGTTCTCGACGCCCGCTGGCGCAGCGGCGACCAGTCGAGCTTTGAAAGCTGGGGCCTGCGGCCGGGCCGAAGCTGGTCGGAGTCCGCTGTCGGCACGAACGGCATCGGCACCTGCCTTGCGGAGGAACGGCCGCTCATAATTCATCGCGACGAGCATTTTCTCGACCGCAACATCGCCATGAGCTGCATCGACGCGCCGATTTACGGCGCGGACGGTGGGCTGATCGGCGCGCTCGACATTTCCTCGGCCCGCAGCGACCAGACCGCTTCCGCCAACCAGCTCATCGCCGCGCTCGTTCGCCAGGCGGCGCGGCAGATCGAGGCGGACTGCTTCCGCCACGACCATAGCGGTCAAAGAATCATTCTCGTGGATGATGACGATGACAGGGAATCCACCGGCGGCGATGCCGCTGCGCTTGTCGCCGTCGATGAGAACGACCTCGTGATCGGCGCAACCCGCGCTGCGCGGCTGGCGCTGGGCCTTGTGCCCGCGGGCCGGTTCTCCCCGGTTCCGGCTGACGACTTGCTGGCGAAAGGGGCTCCGGAGAACGGCCTCGCCTCGGCGGAACGCTCCGCCATCCTGAAGGCGCTCGCGCGCCGGCACGGCAATGCAAGTCGGGCCGCGGAGGATCTGGGCATCGGCCGCGCCACGCTCTATCGCCGCATGAAGCGCCTCGGCCTGCAATCGCGATTCGACCAGAACTAGCCGAATGCGACGCGGCTTCGGCCGCGCTCGTTCCGTTTCGTCGCAATCTCCTCACCAGATCGACATCTTTGGCGCGGAAAACTGTCTCAATTGCGAGACAGAGTCCGGTCTCTGCCGGTTTGCGACCGATGACAAACAACGATCACCGATCGAAACTGGCTCATCACCAAAGTTCAGCATGATTTCTGGGAGGAACTGTTATGAACGAGATGAGCAAACCCGAAGGGCTTCTGAAATCCCCCTTCAAGGACCGCTACGACAACTTCATCGGCGGTAAGTTCGTACCGCCGAAAAACGGTCGCTATTTCACCAATACCACGCCGATCACCGGGGCCGCGATCAACGAGATCGCCCGTTCCGACGCCGCCGATATCGAGCTGGCGCTGGATGCGGCCCACGCGGCCAAGGCGAAATGGGGTGCGACGGCACCGGCCGAACGCGCCCGCGCGCTGCTGAAGATCGCGGATGTGATCGAGGCCAACCTGGCCCTGATCGCCACCTGCGAGACCTGGGACAATGGCAAGCCGATCCGCGAGACGATGAATGCCGATATTCCGCTCGCAGCCGACCATTTCCGCTATTTCGCCTCCGCGCTGCGCGCCCAGGAAGGCACGATGAGCGAGATCGACGACGACACCGTCGCCTATCACTTCCACGAGCCGCTCGGCGTGGTCGGCCAGATCATTCCCTGGAACTTCCCGATCCTGATGGCGGCCTGGAAGCTGGCCCCGGCGATTGCCGCCGGCAATTGCGTGGTGCTGAAGCCCGCCGAGCAGACGCCCGCCTCGATCCTGGTGCTGGCGGAGCTGATCGCCGACATCCTGCCGCCCGGCGTGCTCAACATCGTCAACGGCTTCGGCCTTGAAGCCGGCAAGCCGCTGGCGCAGAGCCCGCGCATCTCCAAGATCGCGTTTACCGGCGAGACCACGACCGGCCGGCTGATCATGCAATATGCCACCGAAAACCTCATTCCGGTGACGCTGGAGCTTGGCGGCAAATCGCCCAACATCTTCTTCAAGGATGTTATGCGCGAGGATGACGGCTTCCTCGACAAGGCGGTCGAAGGCTTCGTGTTCTTCGCGCTCAACCAGGGCGAGGTCTGCACCTGCCCGTCCCGCGCGCTGATCCAGGAGGATATCTATGACGCCTTCATGGAAAAGGCGATTGCCCGCACCGAAGCGATCATCCAGGGAGACCCTCGGGCCGACAACACCATGATCGGCGCGCAGGCATCGAGCGAGCAGAAGGAGAAGATTCTGAGCTATTTCGATATCGGCCGCCAGGAAGGCGCGGAGGTTCTGCTGGGCGGCAAGGCGGCCGATCTCGGCGGCGAGCTTTCGGGCGGCTACTATATCGAGCCGACGATCCTGAAGGGACACAACAAGATGCGGGTGTTCCAGGAGGAAATCTTCGGGCCGGTCGTTTCCGTCACCACCTTCAAGGATGAGGCGGAAGCGCTGGAGATCGCCAACGACACGCTTTACGGCCTTGGCGCCGGCGTGTGGTCGCGCGATGCCAACACCTGCTACCGCTTCGGCCGCCACATTCAGGCCGGACGCGTCTGGGTCAACAACTACCACGCCTATCCGGCGCACGCGGCCTTTGGCGGCTACAAGCAGTCGGGCATCGGGCGCGAGACCCACAAGATGATGCTCGACCACTATCAGCAGACCAAGAACCTGCTGGTCAGCTACAGCACTGAAAAAGTCGGCTTCTTCTGAGGCCAGGGGAATCCTCCCAGGTGGCGGGCGGAGCTTCGGCTTCGCCCGTTCGCTTTCGGTTCAACAGGGAGACGGATATGGAAAAGCCTGACATCCACTGCGTCACCGATGCCGACCTGCCGGCGGGCGCCGAAAAAGGCAGCCGCGTAACCGCGACGCTTGCCGCGCGGGAGCTCATCCGCGAGATCAAGGACGACCACGGCGAGATCATGTTCCATCAGTCCGGCGGCTGCTGCGATGGCTCGTCACCGATGTGCTACCCCAAAGCCGAGTTTCACCTCGGCACCAGCGATGTCCTGCTTGGCGAAGTGGAAGGAGCGGAAGTCTGGATATCCGGCCCGCAATTTGCCGCCTGGAAGCACACCCAGTTGATCCTCGATGTGGTGCCCGGTCGCGGCGGCATGTTCAGCCTTGATAACGGCCGGGAAAAGCGGTTTCTGACCCGCTCGCGGGTTCTGAGTGACGACGAGCAGGCGGCACTGGGAGAGGCCGGCGGCAGGAGCGGCTCCTGACGCTGTACCGACGTCCGAGCCGAAGCTCGGCCAAGCTCCGCTTTGCCCGAGCGGCCGCTCATCATTTAGGTCTTGATTTTCCGCCACCACCCATATAGAACATAAAGAGAACATCAAGGGGGACTGATGAGCAAGATCACATTCTACACAAACCCGCTATCGCGCGCGCGGATCGCCCGCTGGATGCTGGAGGAGGTCGGGGCCGATTATGAGCCCCGCATCCTGACCTATAACGGCACGATGAAGGAACCGGCATATCTGGCCATCAACCCGATGGGCAAGGTGCCGGCGATTGTCCATGATGGCAATGTGGTGACGGAATGCGCGGCGATCTGCGCCTATCTCGCCGACGCCTTTCCGGAAGCCGGGCTTGCGCCGCCGCCTTCCGAGCGCGCTTCCTACTACCGCTGGCTGTTCTTCGCCGCAGGCCCGTTCGAAGCAGCCATCGTCAACAACAGTTTCGGCTTTGTCGTTCCGGCGGAACGGGAACGCTCGGTCGGCTACGGCAACTTCGAGCATATCATGGATACGCTCGACAAATTGCTGTCGGAAAATCGCTTCGTTGCCGGCGACAAGTTCACCGCCGCCGATGTCTATGTCGGCGCTCAGGTCGGCTGGGGCCTTCAATTCGGCACGATCGACAAGCGGGATTCGTTTGCGGCCTATGCCGAACGCATTGCCGCCCGCCCGGCCTTCATTCGCGCCAGCAAGCTGGATGACGAGGCTGCGGCAGCAGGCTGATCGCGCTGAAGAGAAATGACGCCGCCCGTCAGGCGGCGTCATCCACCGGCTTGGCGTCGGCCGGAATGTAGTTGAGGATCGGGGAGAGCCAGCGTTCGGTCTCCTCGATGCTCATGCCTTTGCGCTTCGCGTAGTCTTCCACCTGATCGCGCTCGACCTTGGCGACGCCGAAATAATAGCTGTCGGGATGGCCGATATAGATGCCGGAGACCGAAGAGCCCGGCCACATCGCATAGCTTTCCGTCAGTTCCACGCCGGTGGCGTTGGTAGCGTCAAGAAGATTGAAAAGCGTCTTCTTCTCGGTGTGGTCCGGCTGGGCCGGGTAGCCGGGCGCAGGCCGGATGCCGCCATAGCCTTCGCCAATCAGCTCGGCGTTCGAAAGCGCTTCATCCGGCGCGTAGCCCCAGTATTCCCGGCGCACCTGCTCATGCATGCATTCGGCGAAGGCCTCGGCGAAGCGGTCGGCGAGCGCCTTGACCATGATCGAGGAATAATCGTCATTGGCGCGTTCGAAGCGCTCGGCGATCGCGATTTCCTCAAAGCCCGCCGTGACCACGAAACCGCCGACATAGTCCTGCTTGCCGCTTGTCTCCGGTGCCACGAAATCGGACATCGCAACATTCGGGCGATCGCCGCGCTTGGAAAGCTGCTGGCGGAGCGTGAAGAAGGTGGCAAGCTCTTCCGTGCGGCCTTCATCCTTGTAGAGGCGGATATCGTCGCCGACGGCATTGGCCGGCCAGAAGCCGATCACGGCGCGCGGTCGGAACCACTTCTCGTCGATGATCTTCTTCAGCATCGCCTGAGCATCGTCAAACAGTTGACGCGCGGTTTCGCCCTGCTTCTCGTCCTTGAGGATATCGGGATAGCGGCCCTTCAGCTCCCAGGTCTGGAAGAACGGCGTCCAGTCGATATAACGCGCCAGCGTCTCGAGGTCGTAATCCTCGAAGGTCTTGGTGCCGAGGAAGGACGGCCGCGTCGGCTCGTAGGCGTTCCAGTCGATCTTGACCGCATTGGCGCGGGCGGCCGGCAGCGGCAGACGGTTCTTGGCGGCCTCGGCCTTGCGGTGGGCATCGGCGACCTTGGCGTATTCCGCGCGGATATTGCCAATATAGCCGTCGCGCGCCTCCGGCGTCAGCAGCGAGGAGACCACGCCGACGGCGCGGCTGGCGTCGGTCACATAGATCGCCTGGCCCTTCTCATAGGCAGGGTGGATCTTCACTGCCGTATGAACCCGGCTGGTCGTCGCGCCGCCGATCAAGAGCGGAATGTCAAAACCCTGCCGCTCCATTTCGGCGGCGACATGCACCATCTCGTCCAGCGAGGGCGTGATCAGGCCGGAAAGTCCGATGATGTCCGCCTTGTGCTCCTTGGCGGCGGCGAGGATCTTCTCCGACGGCACCATCACGCCGAGATCGATGATCTCGTAATTGTTGCAGGCGAGCACGACGCCGACGATGTTCTTGCCGATGTCATGGACGTCGCCCTTGACCGTCGCCATGATCACCTTGCCGGCGGACTGCCCCTCTTCGCCGCCGTTCTGGCGCTTTTCCTCCTCCATGTAAGGCAGCAGCACGGCCACGCCCTGCTTCATCACGCGGGCGGATTTCACCACCTGCGGCAGGAACATCTTGCCGGCGCCGAACAAGTCGCCGACGACATTCATGCCGGCCATCAGCGGCCCCTCGATCACGTGCAGCGGTCGCTCTGCGGCCTGCCGGGCTTCCTCGACATCGGCCTCGATATATTCGGTGATGCCGTTGACCAGCGCGTGTTCGAGCCGCTTTTCCACAGGCCAATCGCGCCAGGCGAGGTCCTGCTTGCGCTCCTCGGTCTTGCCCGAGCCCCGGAAACGCTCGGCGATATCGAGCAAACGCTCGGTCGCATCGGAACGGCGGTTCAGCACCACGTCCTCGCAGGCCTCGCGCAATTCCGGATCGATGCTCTCATAGACGATCAACTGGCCGGCATTGACGATGCCCATATCCATGCCCGCCTGGATGGCGTGGTAGAGGAACACGGCATGCATCGCCTGCCGCACCGGCTCGTTGCCGCGGAAGGAGAAGGAAAGGTTCGAAACCCCGCCGGAAATATGTGCGCCCGGCAGCGTTTCGCGGATGGTCTTCGTCGCCTCCAGAAAGTCGACGCCGTAATTGTCATGCTCCTCGATGCCGGTGGCAACGGCAAAGATATTCGGATCGAAAACAATATCTTCCGGCGGGAAACCAACCTTCTGCGTCAGGATATTATAGGCGCGCGTGCAGATCTCGACCTTGCGCTCATAGGTGTCCGCCTGGCCGGTCTCGTCGAAGGCCATCACCACGGTCGCCGCGCCATAATCGCGGATCAGCTGGGCCTTCTCGATGAACTGCTCCTCGCCTTCCTTCAGCGAGATCGAGTTCACCAGCGACTTGCCCTGCGCGCATTTCAGCCCGGCCTCGATGATCTCCCATTTCGAGGAGTCGATCATCAGCGGCACGCGGGCGATATCCGGCTCGGCGGCAATCAGGTTCAGGTACTCGACCATCGCCTTCTGCGAGTCGATCAGGCCCTCATCCATGTTGATGTCGATGATCTGCGCGCCGGCTTCCACCTGATCGCGCGCCACATCGAGGGCGGCGGCGTAATCGGCATTGGTGATCAGCTTGCGGAACTTGGCCGAGCCGGTGACATTGGTGCGCTCGCCGACATTGACGAAGGGAATGTCCTTGGTCAGCGTGAACGGCTCGAGGCCCGACAGCGACATGATCGCGCGATGCTCCGGCACTTCGCGCGGGGCGAATGCGGAAACCGTGTCGCGGATCTTCGAAATATGCTCCGGCGTGGAGCCGCAGCAGCCGCCGATGACGTTCACCAGCCCCTGCTCGGCAAACGGCCGGATCAGCGCCGCCATCTCGTCGGGGTCCTGATCATACTGGCCGAACTCATTGGGAAGACCGGCATTGGGATAGGCGCAGATGAAGGTGTCGGCGACGCCGGACAGTTCCTGCAGATGCGGCAGCATGGCATCCGCGCCCAAGGCACAGTTGAGTCCGATGGTGAAGGCATCGGCATGCGACAGCGAATTCCAGAACGCCGTCGGCGTCTGGCCGGAAAGCGTGCGACCGGAAAGATCGGTGATCGTGCCGGAAATCATAAGCGGCAGCGCGATGCCCTTTTCGCGGAAAGCCTGGCGGGCGGCAAACACGGCGGCCTTGGCGTTCAGCGTGTCGAAGATCGTCTCGATCAGGATCAGGTCGGAACCGCCATCGATCAACCCGTTGATCTGCTCGCGGTAAGCATCCTTCAATTGATCAAAGGAAACAGCGCGATAACCGGGATTGTTCACGTCCGGCGAGATCGAGGCCGTGCGGTTGGTGGGGCCGACGGCGCCGGCCACGAAACGGCGGCGGCCATCTTCCTTCTCGGCGCGGATCGCGGCGCGGCGGGCAACCCGCGCGCCATCCCGGTTCAGGTCGTAGACAATGTTTTCCATTTGGTAGTCGGCCTGGGCGATCCGCGTGCCAGAAAACGTGTTGGTCTCGATGATATCCGCGCCGGCCATGGCATAGGCGAAGTGGATATCCTCCACCGCCTTGGGCTGGGACAGGATCAGAAGGTCGTTATTGCCCTTCTGGTGACAGGCGCAGCCGATGAAGCGGTCGCCGCGGAAGTGGTCCTCGTCGAAACCCAGCCCCTGGATCTGCGTGCCCATGGCGCCGTCGAGAACCAGAATGCGCTCGCGCGCGGCCTTTTCCAGCGCGGCCCGGATTTCCTTGCCGTCGCGTTTGGGCGCTTCTTCCCCGAACAGGTCGTCAAACATCACTCATCTCCAGAATTTGAAGCTGCGAGATCACATAAAGATATCTTTATGTCAATATATAGCGGCCGAATTCGAGTCTTTCAGCGCGCGCCGCAGCTGTCACCTATGTGCTTCATTGTTTGCGCATGATCAAGGACGATGCAAATCAGAATTGTGATGATGGCCTGAGCGCGATATACCTTAATCAATCGACCCACGCCGCATTTTCCGGCGCATCCGCATAGCATGGCCGGCTCCGGCCGCACAAATTGGAGGATTTGCCATGAAGCCGAAGATCAACACGCTGGTTGCACCGCCGCGCTGGATCAAGAGGCCCTATCACCGCGAATGGCTGATGCAGCAGGCAAACAACCTCTTCGATTATTTCCAGTATCGCTCGGTCAACCCCAAGGGCGGCTTCTACGAATTCGACAAGCACGGCAAGCCGACGGGCGGCGACAATCCGGTGCGCGGCATCCACACCACCACGCGCATGGTCCACTGCATGGCGATCGGCCATCTTCTCGGCCGGCCCGGCTGCGACGACCTGATGGACCACGGCATGAACTACCTGTGGGAGCACCATCGCGACAAGAAGCATGGCGGCTATTTCTGGCAGGTCGACAATGACGGCCCGCGCGGCGAACCCACCAAGCAGGCCTATGGCCACGCCTTCGTGCTGCTGGCCGCCTCCTCCGCCAAATTCGCCGGCCATCCGCTGGCCGACGCCATGATCGCGGACGTGACCGAGGTGATCAACACCCGCTTCTGGGAAGAAAAACACGGCGCAGTCGCCGAGGAATTCGAGACCGACTGGACGCCGGTGCCCGGCTATCGTGGTCAGAACTGCAACATGCACATGACCGAGGCGCTGATGGAAGCCTATGAGGTGACCGGCGACGTCGAATACCTCACCAAGGCCAAGCGCATCGCCGAGCTGATCATCAAGAAGCATGCGACCGCGTGCGAATATCGCGTCGCCGAGCATTTCACCGAGGACTGGAAGGTCGATTACAATTATTCCGGCAACGAGATGTTCCGCCCCTCCGGCACCACGCCCGGCCACTGGCTGGAATGGACCCGCCTTCTGCTCCAGCTTTACACGCTCACCGGCCGCTCGCACGAGTGGATGCCGAAAGCGGCGCGCGAGCTGTTCGTCTCCGCCTTCAAGTTCGGCTGGGACTTCGAAAAGCGCGGCATGTTCTACACGCTAGACTGGAACAACCAGCCGAAGAACCGGGCGAAGCTGTGGTGGCCGCATGCCGAGGGCATCGGCGCCACCCACTTCCTCACCGCCCATTTCGGCGAGGACATGCACATGTATGCCTATCGCAAGCAGTGGAGCTTCATCGCCAACCACCTGCTCGACCACGAAAACGGCGGCTGGCATGAGGAACTGTCGGAAGACCTGGTGCCGCAGGCAACGCTGTTTCCCGGCAAGAGCGACATCTATCACGCCCTTCAGGCCTGCCTGATCCCGCTCTACCCCGCCGTCGGCAGCCTGCCGGAGATGATCTTCCGCGACGTCAAGCAGCCCTGACATCGTCATCTGAATGATTGCGGGACAGAATGATTGCGGGTCTGGCCGGCCCGCTCTATATAACGCTGCATAAATCCCATCGAAGGACGAGACCATGGCAGCGAAAATCTTCATCGACGGCGAACACGGAACCACCGGCCTGCAAATCCGCAGCCGCATGGAAAGCCGCCGCGATGTCGAAATGCTGTCGATCCCGCATGAGGAACGGCGCAATGCCGCCATGCGCGAGGATATGTTGAACAGCGCCGATATCGCGATCCTGTGCCTGCCGGATGACGCCTCGCGGGAGGCCGTCGCCATGCTTTCGGGAAACAACAAGGTGCGCGTTATCGACACCTCCACCGCCTACCGCACCGATCCCGACTGGGCCTATGGCTTTGCCGAGATGGACAAGGCGCAGGCCGAGCGCATCCGCGCCGCCCGCCATGTGGCAAACCCCGGCTGCTATCCGACCGGCGCGATCGGCCTGATCCGCCCGCTGAGGGCCGCCGGCATTCTGCCCGACAGCTACCCGGTCACGATCAACGCGGTCTCCGGCTATACCGGCGGCGGCAAGAACATGATCGCGCAGATGGAGGATGCGAGCCGCGACGACCATATCGACGCGCCGTATTTCCTCTACGGGCTCAGCCTCAAGCACAAGCACGTGCCGGAGATGACGACCCACGGTCTGCTGGCCCGCCCGCCGATCTTCTCCCCCTCCGTCGGCCGCTTCGCGCAGGGCATGCTGGTCCAGGTGCCGCTCTATCTGGAAGACCTCGAAGGCAGCCAGACGTCGGAAAGCATCCACGCGACGCTTGCCGAATACTACGCCGGCCAGGACATCGTGCAGGTCGTGCCGCTCGACAAGAGCGGCGCGCTTGCCCGCGTCAACGCCGAAGAACTCGCCGGCCAGGACATCATGAAGCTTTATGTCTTCGGCAGCAGCGATCACGTCAACCTGGTGGCCCAGCTCGACAATCTCGGCAAGGGCGCGTCGGGTGCTGCGGTGCAGAACATGGATCTGATGCTGTCGGCGTGAGGTTGCGGAGCCGCTTTGGCTTGATAGCGGGCAGCCGCGTTCCGCCTAACGACGTCCACCGAGCTCTCAGCCCACAATCTCCCCCCTTGAGGGCAGGGGAATCGCGTATGGCTTTTAAGCTATTGAATATTTGACGCAAATCGAT
>NZ_JBAKFQ010000027.1:0-63873 GCF_053484255.1 Martelella sp. FLE1502 | reverse complement strand
GAGGGGGAGATGTCGCGAACGCGACAGAGAGGGGTAAAGGGCGTAAGCCCTAAAACCGCAAGCTCCGAACCTATCGAGAGGGTTCGCCCCTCTCTGCCCCTGTCGGGGCATCTCTCCCTCAAGGGGAGAGATTGTCGGCTGCGAGGCCCTCGACAACAGAATGTCCTCAATGCTCTGAAACTCAGTCGCCAGCTGGCACCGCACCCCATATCGTGAACGCTCCGTCGACCGGATCGGCCATCGCCGCCGGGCCTCTGGCTCGCTATATTGTATTTAAGCAACCAACGAGGTTTCCCTCCATGTCAGACGAAACGCGCTTTCCCGTCCTGTTCCTCCCCCATGGGGGCGGACCGTGGCCGTTCATGCATGGCCCGGAAGGCGGGCTTCCCGACGATGATCCGTGGAAGGAACTGGAGATTTTCCTCAAGGGGCTCGACGCCTCTCTCGGCCGCCGCCCTAAGGCAGTTCTGGTGGTTTCCGCGCATTGGGAAAAGGTCGACAGGCTCACGGTCTCGACGGCCGCCAACCCGCCAATGCTGTTCGACTATTACGGCTTCCCGCCCCATACCTACCAGCTTGACTACCCCGCCCCCGGCGCGCCCTTCATCGCCGAGCACGTCCGCGACGTGCTGCGCGAGGCTGGCATCGAAACGGCGGCGGATTCCGAACGTGGCTTCGATCACGGCGTTTTCATCCCGTTCATGATGATCTATCCGCACGCCGATGTTCCGATCATTATGATGTCGCTCGATCCGGACCTTTCCGCCGAAACCCACTTCCGGATCGGACAGGCTCTGGAAGGGCTGCGGGACGAGGATATCCTGATCGTCGGCTCGGGCCTGTCCTACCACAACATGCGCATGTTCCGCCGCCGCGACGCCGCCCACGAACAGGCCGCCGCCCGCTTTGACGACTGGCTGACGGAGGCCGTGTCGATCGAGAACCCGGTGGCGCGCGCCGAAAGGCTTTCCGCGTGGAAAGACAACCCGGACGCCCAGGCCGCCCACGTGCCCGACCATGATCACCTCGTGCCGGTGTTTGCCGCGGCGGGCGCGGCCGGCCCGGACGCCGGCGAACGCATCTTTCAGGGCAACTACCTCGGCAAGCCCTATTCGGCCTACCGCTTCGGCTGACGAACCGCTCTACGCCAGCTCGAAGCGCGGCGCGCGATAACCGCGCAGATGGGCGGTGGCGGTGATCAGCACGATGATCGCCATCGCCTGATGTGTGAGCGCGATCGGCAGCGGCATCATCGTCACCAGCGTGATGATGCCGATCACGGCCTGGATCACCACGGCGGCCAGCAGGATCAGCGCGCCGCGGGCATGCTGGGAGAGTTCCAGATCAAGCCCGCGCGCCACCGCGCTGCGCCATTCGATGACGAAATGCATGATCGCCAGCAGCAGCAGGATATAGCCGCCGCAGCGATGGGCGAACTGCACAGTCTTCGGGTTTTCGAAAAAATTGATCCAGGCCGGCTGCTGCAACAGCAGGCCGCCCGGCACCACCGCGCCATCCATCAGCGGCCATGTGTTGTAGGAAAGGCCGGCATCGAGCCCCGCCACCAGCGCGCCGAGATAGAGCTGCACGAAGGTCGCGACCAGCAGGAGAACGGCAAGCCAGTGCGCGCCGCCGACATGCTCATGCTTGCGCGGGGTGAGCCCGCGGCCGATATAGACGCATGAGGCGATGATCAGACAGGCCATGATCAGATGCACCGCGAGCCGGTACTGGCTGACATCGGTGCGCTCCGACAGGCCGGACGACACCATCCACCAGCCGATGAAACCCTGAAGCCCGCCAAGCGCCAGAACGCCGACCAGCGGCAGCCCCAGCCCCTTGGGCAGACGGCCGGTGGTCCAGAACAGGAACAGCGGCACGGCGAAGATCAACCCCACGGTTCGCGCCAGCAGCCGGTGCGCCCATTCCCACCAGAACAGGTTCTGGAACTCGGCGAGCGACATGCCCTTGTTCACGAGCTGATATTCTGGGATGCGCTTGTAGAGCTCGAACTCTTCCTGCCATTGGGCCAGATTAAGCGGCGGAATGACGCCATGCAGCGGCTTCCACTCCGTGATCGAAAGGCCGGAATGGGTGAGCCGCGTCGCGCCGCCGACAATCACCAGACAGAACAGCACCAGCACCACGAAATACAGCCACCCCCGCACCATGGCGGCATTGAACCGCAGTTCGTCCGCGCTCCACGTGATGTTTTTACCAAACGCCATCATTCCTGCTCCGCTCGCTTTGCCATTTGCGCCGATCTGGCATAGGCAGTTCACACCTGCCGCTCAACGGCATAATCTCGGACACCCACAAGGAGGGCATTGCCGCCGTGCCAGTCAGATTGCGCAAATTCATCGGGACGATCGCAATCGTCACCCTCGTCATCGTCTATGCACTGACTGCCACCATGCTGGCAACCGTCGTGCTCGACGGCCGCTCCGCCGGCGCGGCACTGATCTATTTCATCCTTACCGGACTTCTGTGGATCATCCCGGCGATGTTCATCATCAAATGGATGGCGGGCCCGCCGGCAGACCGAAAATGAAGGCCGCGATAATTATTGCGGATTGCGCGGAACCGCCGAAGATTTGGCACATTGGACATGGTAAGAAAAGATTTGAACTTCACGGAAGGCTTCGATGACGACACCCCACCAAATCCGCGCCGCCCGCGCGCTCCTCGGCCTCTCGCACGACCAGGCCGCCGCCATGACCGGCATTGACCGCGACCTTTTGTTGCAGGCGGAAGACGACGCGGCCGAGCGCGATCTCGCCGTCGCCGACAAACTGGAAAAGGCCTTCGAGAAACAGGGCGTGGTCTTCATCGAGGATGGCGAAGGCGGCTTCGGCCCCGGCGTCCGGCTGAAGCAGCAGATTGGCAAGTGCGGCAGTATTCGGCCGGAGAATCTGAATTCCGCCAACGATGGGTAGGCCTCGCGCTTCAACGCTTCGGGCTTTCGATCCTCTTGCTGTGACGATGCAACGGACTTTTCTCCTGCTTGAATGCAGGGGTACTGACAGAGCCCGCCCCACTCTCCTCCGTCACCCTCGGGCTTGTCCCGAGGGTCTAAGCACCTATCAACGCGACAAGCGTATCGGACGAAAAATAAATTAAAACAATCCATTACGGCCCGCCAACCCGCTCGCGCGGAACCGTGGTTAGATCCTCGGGACAAGCCCGAGGATGACGTCCGTAAAAAGGATAGGATTGTCAGCCGTCTGACTGCAGCAATCACGCAGCCGCGTCGCCGTGCTCCCCTTCCCCGATCACCTTCGCGGTCTGCTTGGCCAGCACCACTTCCTCGTCCGTCGGAATGATCCGCACCTCGATGCGGCTTTCAGGCGCGGAGATGATGGCCGCGTTTTTCTCATTGGCCTCCTCATCAAGCGTCACGCCAATCCAGGCCAGCCGGTCGCAGATCATCTTGCGCATGATCGCGGAATTCTCGCCGATGCCGGCGGTGAACACCAGTGCGTCCATGCCCTCCATGCTGGCCGCCATCGACGCGATTTCGCGGGTGGCGGAAAACACGTAGAGCGCGATTGCCTGGGCGGCGTGCGGATCATCGCTTGCAAGCAGATCGCGCAAATCCGGCGAGATGCCAGAAACGCCCAGCAGGCCGGAATCGTAATAGAGCATGTGCTTGAGATCGGCGGGCGATAGCCCCTCGGTCTCGATCAGCGCCAGAACCAGGCCGGGGTCCACCGTGCCGGAACGCGTGCCCATCATCAGCCCGCCGAGCGGCGTCATGCCCATCGTGGTGTCGACGGCCTTGCCGTTGCGCATGGCGCAGAGGCTGGAGCCGTTTCCCAGATGCGCCACCACGCTGCGCTTGCGCGAGAGATAATCGGAAATCTGGTGAATACGCTCCGCGATATAGGTGTAGGACAGCCCGTGAAACCCGAAACGACGATAGCCCTTGTCGCCGTAGCGGCGCGGAATCGGATAGCGCGCGGCGCGCTCGTCGATATTGACGTGAAAGGCGGTGTCGAAACAGGCGACCTGCGGCAGATCGGGGCGGATCTTGCGGAACAGCTTGACCGAGGCGAGGTTGGCCGGCTGGTGCAGCGGTCCCATCGGCACCAGCGTTTCCAGATAGTCGAGCACGGCATCGTCCAGCAGCACCGGCGCCGAAAACCGCTCGCCGCCATGCAGCACGCGATGGCCGACGGCGCGCAGCGGGTTATTGACGGTATAGGGCACGATGATCTCGAAAATGCGCGAAAGCATGTCCTCGCGCATGTTATCTTCCAGTTCCAGGTCGAGATCGGCGATTTCCTTGCCGCTCGCCTCCTTGACCGTAAGATGCGGGGTAGCGTTGAGCCCGTCGAACTGACCGCGCAGGATCAGCGAAAACTGCTCGCCATGCACTTCATAAAGACGGAATTTCAGGCTGGAGGAACCGGCGTTCAGCGCCAGAATGCTGCCGTTCATATTGACTTTCCATAATGTGCCGCACACCGCCGCCTGTTGCGGCGGCGGCAGGCGTGTTGTCTGGTCCCCGGATCAGCCCCTGGGATAGGGCCATTTCCAGTCGGCGATCTCCGGCATGTCCTCGCCGTGCTCACGCACGTAGTCGTGATGCCTGGCGCGCATGTCGTTCAGGTAGTTGATCGCCGCGGCACCCCGTTCGCCGAACCCGCCGGCCCGCTCGATCGCATCGATGGCCAGATGGTAGCGGTCGAGGCGGTTGAGGACAACCATGTCGAACGGCGTCGTCGTGGTCCCCTCTTCCACATAACCGCGCACGTGGATGTTGTTGTGGTTGTGGCGGCGATAGGCGAGCCGGTGGATCAGCCACGGATAGCCGTGATAGGCGAAGATCACCGGCTTGTTTTCGGTGAAGATCGCGTCGAAATCGACATCGCGCAACCCGTGCGGATGCTCTTCCTTCGGCTGCAGCGCCATCAAGTCGACGACGTTGACCACCTTCACCTTCATTTCCGGCAGCTTCTGGCGCAAGAGGTCCACGGCGGCCATCATTTCCAGCGTCGGCACGTCGCCGGCGGCGGCCATCACCACATCGGGCTCCTCGCCCTCGGGCACGTTGCTCGCCCAGCGCCATTCGCCGAGACCCGCCTCGCAATGCACGATCGCCTCCTCGATCGACAGCCATTGCGGGCTCGGCTGCTTGCCCGCGACAACCACGTTGACGCGGTTATAGGTGCGCAGGATGTGGTCGCCGACCCAAAGCAGCGTGTTGGCGTCCGGCGGGAAATAGGTGCGCACCACATCCGCCTTCTTGTTGACGACATGGTCGACGAAGCCCGGATCCTGATGGCTGAAGCCGTTATGGTCCTGTCGCCAGACATGCGAGGTCAGGAGATAGTTCAGCGACGAGATCGGCTTGCGCCATTCCATCGTCCGCGTGGTCTTCAGCCATTTGGCATGCTGGTTGAACATCGAATCGATGATGTGGATGAAGGCCTCGTAGCACGAGAACAGGCCGTGACGCCCGGTCAGCAGATAGCCTTCCAGCCAGCCCTGGCAAAGATGCTCGCTCAGCACTTCCATGACCCGGCCATCGCGGGCGATGCCCTCGTCATATTCGAGAATGTCGGCCATCCAGACGCGATCGGTGGTGGTGAACACGTCCTGAAGCCGGTTCGAGGCGGTTTCGTCCGGGCCCATCAGGCGGAAATTCCGCTCGTCCTTGTTGAGCTTCATCACCTCCGCAAGCAGCATGCCGAGATGCTTGGTGGCCGAGGCCATCACCTCGCCGGGCTGTTTCACATCAACGGCGAGCGCCCGGAAGTCGGGCATGTTCAGCTCCTTGCGCAACAGGCCGCCATTGGTATGCGGGTTGGCGCTCATCCGGCGGTTGCCTTCCGGCGCGAGCGCCTTCAGTTCCGGCACGAGCCGGCCGTTTTCGTCAAACAGCGTCTCCGGCGCATAGCCGCGCATCCATTCTTCGAGCTCGGCACGGTGCTCGCCGTTCTTGCGCGCTTCGGCGATCGGCACCTGGTGGGCGCGCCAGAAATTCTCGACTTTCTTGTTGTCGACGAATTTCGGCCCGGTCCAACCCTTGGGACTGCGCAGAATGATCATCGGCCAGCGCGGCATCTCGTAGACGCTGCCATCGGCCCGCGCCGTTTCCTGGATTTCGCGGATGCGGGCGTAGCAATCCTCCATCACTTCGGCCATGCGCTGGTGCATGTATTCCGGGTCGTCGCCTTCCACATAGAAGGGCTCGTAGCCATAGCCGGTGAAAAGATCGGTGAGATCCGACTTCTTCATGCGGGCAAGCACGGTGGGATTGGCGATCTTGTAGCCGTTCAGATGCAGGATCGGCAGAACCGCGCCGTCAACGATCGGGTTCAGGAACTTGTTCGAATGCCACGAAGCGGCAAGCGGCCCGGTCTCGGCCTCGCCATCGCCGACGACGCAGGCGACGATGAGCTCCGGATTGTCGAAGGCCGCGCCGAAGGCATGGACCAGCGCGTAACCGAGTTCGCCGCCCTCGTGGATCGATCCGGGCGTTTCCGGCGCGACATGGCTCGGAATGCCGCCGGGGAACGAGAACTGCTTGAACAGCTTCTGCATCCCCTTCTCGTCCTCGGTGACCTCCGGATAGACCTCGGTATAGGTGCCATCAAGATAGGCGTTGGCGACAAGGCCAGGACCGCCATGGCCGGGGCCGGCGATATAGATCATGTCCGCATCATGTTCCTTGATGATGCGGTTGAGGTGAACGTAAATGAAGTTGAGGCCGGGCGTCGTGCCCCAGTGACCGAGCAGGCGCGGCTTGACGTGTTCGGCAGCCAGCGGCGCTTTCAGCAGGGGATTGTCCATCAGATAGATCTGACCGACCGACAGGTAGTTGGCCGCCTGCCAGTATCTGTTCATCAGATCGAGCTCGTCCTGCCCGAGAATATTCCGAGTGGCATCAGGCGTAATCTGTTCCATGTCGATTTCCCCTTTCAAGTGGAAGGTCATTCTGAACCGCTATCGGTATCCCGCAACCCCGCCGCCCGCGACATGATATAAGTCAAGTTTTTCTCGCACTGCGGCAAAGCTTTTTAAATCGGATAGCCCGTCTGGTTTGACGCCGCCTTGCGCCGGCAGCCGAAATCCGTCGGGCATTGCTTCCCTTCCAATAGTTTGACAATTGCAAAGCGCCTTTCAACAGCCTACCTCATAAAAGATGTCGCGGGTTTGACGGGAGCAAGAATTTTCCGTCCCGGCCCTTCCCGCGATTTCTGCGCGCCGGACCTCGACGGCGGCGACGGCTTCTGGCATGTGCAGGGGCGTTCGAAGCTGCGCCACGGCGCGCGAACTGACGGCCCGAAATAGCAAAACGATTGAGGCACAGATGTCCGAGCACAAACCCATTCATGTCATCGGCGGCGGCCTTGCCGGCTCCGAGGCCGCCTGGCAGATCGCCAATGCCGGCATCCCGGTCATCCTGCACGAAATGCGCGGCGTGCGCGAGACCGCCGCCCACAAGACGGACGGGCTTGCCGAACTGGTCTGCTCCAATTCCTTCCGCTCCGACGACGCCACCAGCAATGCCGTGGGCGTGATCCATGCGGAAATGCGCCTTGCCGGATCGCTGGTCATGGCCTCGGCGGATACCCACCAGGTGCCGGCGGGCGGCGCGCTGGCGGTGGACCGCGACGGCTTTTCCGCCGCCGTGACCGCGATGCTGACCGACCATCCGCTGGTCACCATCGTGCGCGAGGAAGTCGCGGCCCTGCCGCCGGAGGAATGGGACCAGGCGATTATTGCCACCGGCCCGCTGACCGCGCCGGCGCTCGCCGAAGCCATTCAGGAAAGAACCGGCAGCGAGGCGCTCGCCTTCTTCGACGCGATCGCGCCGATCGTCTATCGCGACACGATCGACATGGATATCTGCTGGTTCCAGTCGCGCTACGACAAGATCGGCCCCGGCGGCACCGGCAAGGACTATATCAACTGCCCGATGGACGAGGCGCAGTACAACGCCTTCATCGACGCGCTGATCGCCGGCGACAAGACCGATTTCCGCGAATGGGAAGGCACGCCCTATTTCGACGGCTGCCTGCCGATCGAGGTGATGGCCGAGCGCGGCCGCGAGACCCTGCGCCACGGGCCGATGAAGCCGATGGGCCTCACCAATGCGCACAATCCCGACGTCAAGCCCTACGCCGTCGTCCAGCTCCGCCAGGACAATGCGCTCGGCACGCTCTACAACATGGTCGGCTTCCAGACCAAGCTGCGCTATGGCGCGCAAAAGGACGTGCTGCAGATGATCCCCGGCCTCGCCGAGGCGGAATTCGCCCGCCTCGGCGGCCTCCACCGCAACACCTATCTGAATTCGCCGGTGCTGCTCGACGGCACGCTGGTGCTGAAGGGCCGGCCGGGCCTGCGGTTTGCCGGCCAGATCACCGGCTGCGAGGGCTATGTGGAAAGCGCCGGCATCGGCCTTCTCGCCGGCCGTTTCGCCGCCGCCGAGCGTCTCGGCAAAACGCCGGTCGTCCCGCCGCCGGAAACGGCGCTGGGCGCCCTGCTCGGCCACGTCACCGGCGGGCACCTTGCCCATCAGGAGGAAGGCGGCAAGCGCTCGTTCCAGCCGATGAACGTCAATTTCGGCCTGTTTCCGGAACTCGAACCCGGCGCGCTGATCGATCCCGAGACCGGCAAGAAACCGCGCGGCAAGGCGAAATCCAGCGTCAAGAAGCAGTTGATGGCAACGCGCGCGCTAACGGCGTGCAAGGTGTGGCTTGAGAGCTGAGAGGCAGCCCGCCAGGGCTCAGCGGGCGTTGAGCATCCACGTGGAAACGTCGGCGGCATCCTGTTCGGTCTGGAACAAGTAATTGCCGCTGAAGAAATCCGCCTCGGGATAATCCACCTGAAGGCCGTTCGCCTCCGGCAGCGCCCGAAGACGGTAGTCGCTCTGCACCACGATGATGGCCTGACCCTTGCCGCGCCGCGAGCGGTATATGCCAACCTTGCCATTAACGAGCCGAAGGAAGAAGGTCTCCATCTCCTTGTCGCCGATCACCGCCGCCACCTTTTCATCTGGATAGCTGCGCCTGAACTCGCTTGCCGCCCATTTATAGGTCTCGTCAACCGAAACATCCGAGGCGGCGGGCTGGCTCTTGGGACGGAGCAGGAAATAATAGGCTGCGACGACGGCCGCGATGGCGATTGCGACCCATATCCAAGTTTCCATGCGCCCACTTCCTCTGCTGCTGCATCACGCGCGCCCTGCCCTCCGGACGGAAATGCTGAATGGTTGAAAGCCTGTGCCCGGAACCGGCAGGAAAACCCAAGGTCGACGCGTTATATAAATCAAAACTTACGAAACAGCAAAGAGCGCATCATCGCGAACTGTCTCTTCCACTGTGGCGGCTGGATTGAGTTATCGAGCACATTTTCACCCAAACGCTCGGCCTTTACAAGAATGTTCTTGCAGCTCGCTATGGGCAGATAGGCGGGCGCGATTTCCCTTGCAACAGGGCCTTCCGCGCGGAATTTCTCCAGATGGGAGCGTCCGAACCCGGCAAAGGCGCGCACAGCATTGCCCACCCGGTAGCGATCGCTGGCGATCAGGAATGATTCGCGGTCGAGCCCCGTCGCCGACAGGATTTCGGTCGGAATGAAGACCTGGCCGTTGGCGCGATGCCGGCTCATCAGGAGCAGCGAACCCGCCACCGCCTGCGCCACGCCGGCATGACCGGCCGCCGTAGACGCCGCAGCGGCCTTTTCGCTGTCGAGCACCAGGCTTGCAAGCTGGATCAGGGCGGAGGCGGTTTCGCCGGCATAGCCTTCGAAGTCGGAAAGGCTGCCCATCGGATCGTCATAGAGATCGAAGATCCGCGCCTCGCTCATGCCGATCAGCGGGGCGGCCGGCAGGCGGTAAGCCTCAAGCGTCTGCAGCAGACGGGCGGCAAGCGGGTTGCGCTGACTTTCGCCATGGCCGCTGCCCTCCAGCAAATCGCGCCAGTATTGCAGGCGCACCTCGCCCGGCAGCGGCTCGCTGATCCGCTCGCGCACCCGAGCCAGTTCGGCATTGAATAGATAGAGCGCCGTCAGCGCTTGCCGGTGTTCCGCCGGCGAAAGCAGTACGGCAAGGTAGCGATCGCGATCGGCCTCGCGAAGCTCGGCGAGCAGTGGATCCGGCCCTTCTTGTGCGTCGGCCAATGGTTTCTCCGGTATCAGGGCGGGGCCGCTCGAGACTATACCGCGATCAGCGCCGCGGCCACCGCGCGGGATTCTTCCAGCAGGATATTGTAGGTGCGCACCGCAGCACCGGTATTCATCGGATCGGCAACGATGCCGCGTTCCTTCAGCGCTTCCTTCAGAGGACGCGGCAGCAGCGACAGGTCCAGCCCCGTGCCGACCAGCAAGACCTCGATCTCGTCCGCCTCGGCCAGCACCCGCTCGAAAGTCTCGACTGCCATCTCCTGCGGCGATGTCACATCCCAGCCGTGGATGCCGGACGGCAGGCACAGAAGCGAGCCGCGATGCGACATGTCGGCAAAGCGAAAACCGCCATTGCCGTAGGTATCGATCGGCGCGCGACCGGGAAAATGCGCCTCGCGTATTTCGATGCCGCGCGCCATATCGTCAGATCGTCTCCACGGTTCCATGCTCTTCGGGCGCGCCCTCGTCCTTCTTGTTGAAGGTGTCGGGGCGCAGCTTGAAGGCGATCAGCACGGGGGCCGCGATATAGATCGAGGAGAAGGTGCCGACCGCAACGCCGAACAGCATCGCGAAGGTGAAGGAACGGATCACCTCGCCGCCGAAGACGTAGAGGGCCGCCAGCGCCAGCATCGTCGTCACCGCCGTCAGGATGGTGCGCGACAGCGTGTGGTTGATCGAGATATCGATCAGCTCCGGCAGCGGCATCTTCTGATAGCGCCTGAGATTTTCGCGCACGCGGTCATAGACCACCACCGTATCGTTCAGCGAATAGCCGACGATGGTCAGCACCGCCGCGATACTGGTAAGGTTGAATTCGACCCCCGTCAGCACGAAGATGCCGATGGTCAGGATCACGTCATGCGCGGTGGCGATGATCGCGCCGACGGCGAACTGCCACTCGAAGCGGAACCAGATATACATCAGGATCGCGATCAGCGAGGCAAGCACGCCGATCGTCGCCGAGCGGCTGAGTTCGCCGGAGACGACCGGACCGACCACCTCGACGCGCGAGAAGGTGTAGTCGCTTTCCAGCGCGGAGCGAATCTTCGAAATCGCGCTCTGCTCGGCATTCGCCCCGCCATCCTGGGCCGGAATGCGGATCAGCACGTCCTTGTCGGAGCCGAAGCCCTGGGCCTGAACCGCGCCGATATTCAATCCGTTGAGCGTCGTACGAATTTCGGAAAGATCGGCCGGTCCGGACTTCGACTCAACCTGGACGACCGAGCCGCCGGTGAAGTCGATGCCGAGATTCATGCCCTTGGTGCCGAAGCCGACGACCGAGGCGATGACCAGCACCACCGAGATGATGAAGGTGACGCGGCGGAAGTTCATGAACGAGAAATTGATGCCGTCGAACATGCCGGTGCGGATGCCCTTCGGCAGTTCCTTCGGGCGCTTGCGGCGCACCCATTCGGCAATCATCCAGCGCGTCAGGTAGAAGGCGCTGAAGATCGTGGTGATGATGCCGATCGCCAGCGTCACCGCGAAGCCGCGCACCGGACCCGAGCCAAGGAAGAACAGGATGACGGCGGCAATCAGCGTCGTCAGGTTGGCGTCGATGATGGTGCCGAAGGCGCGCGAGAAGCCGGCATCCACCGCCTGCACGATGGACCGCCCATTGCGGCGCTCCTCGCGGATACGCTCGTAGATCAGCACGTTGGAGTCCACCGCCATACCGATCGTCAGCACGATGCCGGCAATGCCCGGCAATGTCAGAGTGGCCCCGATAACGCTGAGCAGCGCAAGCAGCAGCACGATGTTGAAGAACAGGGCGATGTTCGCGACAAGGCCGAACATGCCGTAGAAGGCAACCATGAACACCACCACGGCGGCAGCGCCGATGACCGATGCCATGATGCCCGCGCGGATCGAATCGGCGCCGAGGCTCGGGCCGACCGTGCGTTCCTCGACCACCGTCAGCGTTGCCGGCAGCGCGCCGGCGCGCAGCAGCACGGCAAGGTCGTTGGCGCCCTGAACCGTGAAGTTGCCCGAAATCTGTCCCGATCCGCCAAGGATCGGCTCGTTGATCACCGGCGCGGAAACGATCTGGTCGTCGAGCACGATCGCGAACGGCCGGCCGACATTCTGCTGGGTCGCCTGGGCGAAGCGCTGGGCGCCGCGCGAATCGAAGCGGAAATTGACCACCGGCTCATTGGTGCGCTGGTCGAAGGCGGCCTTGGCGTCGACCAGGTCCTCGCCCGAGATCAGCGCGCGCTTCTCGATCACATAGGGAACCGGCGGATCGTCCATCGAATAGAGCACTTCGGTGCCCGCCGGCGGACGGCCCTCGATCGCATCCTGCGCCGAAACCGTGGTGTCGACCATGTGGAAGGTCAGCTTGGCGGTCTTGTTCAAGAGCGCCTTCAGGCGCTGCGGATCATCAAGACCCGGCACCTGCACGATGATGCGGTCGTCGCCCTGGCGCTGGATCAGCGGCTCGGTGGTGCCGAGCTCATCGACGCGGCGACGGATCACCTCGATCGACTGTTCGACGGCCGAGCGCATGCGGTAATCGATGCCCTGCTCCGTGAGCGTCAGGCGGATGAGGCCGTTGCCGTCATCATCCATCGTGACTTCCTGGAAGGTGCCACCGTTGAGCGTGCCGGCATTGACATATTCGGCAAGCGGCTCGAGCGCGGTTTCGGCTTCCACATACTGCGCCGGATCGGTGATCCGCACCTGGGCGCTGTCGCCCGTGCCGGAAAGGCCGGTATAGCGCACCTGCGCCTCGCGCAGATCGGCGCGCACATCATCGACCAGCGTGTTCAGCCGGTCGGTGACGATATCATTTCGATCGACCTGCAGCATGATGTAGGAGCCGCCCTGAAGGTCGAGGCCGAGCGTGATCTTGCTGTCGGGCATCCATCCCGGGAGCTTCGACAATTGCTGGTCGCTGAAGATATTCGGCAAAGCGATGACGATGCCCACCGCAACGACTAGCCAGATGAAGAAGGTCTTCCAACGGGAAAAATACAGCATGAAGGTCTCGGTTCGTCGGTTTCACGAAGCAGGCGGCAACCCGGAAGGTCCCGCCTCTGTTTCGGCGCTCGGGCCGAAGGCATGCAATAGAATTACGGCCGAACCGGGCTTTTTCACGGTTCGGCCGTAATGAAATCAGGACTTGGCGTCTTCGGTCTTGACCGGCTCGCCCTTGACGCGCACGTCGGAGACGTAGGCGCGCATGATGCGGATGCGCACGCCGTCGGCGATCTCGACTTCAAGTTCGTTGTCGTCGATGACCTTGACCACCTTGCCGACAATGCCGCCGCCGGTGACGACCTGATCGCCGCGGCGGATGGCGGCCAGCGTTTCCTGGCGCTTCTTGGCCTGGCGGCGCTGAGGCCGGATCAGCAGGAAATACCAGATCGCCATCAGCGGCACGAACAGGAAGATCATTTCCATGCCGGAACCGAACGGACCTGCGGCGCCTGCCGCCTGGGCGTAAGCCGTGCTAAACATCGTGTTCAAAACTCCTCAAACCAGAACCAGGGCCACGCCCGGCGTCAAGACGGGGCCCACCCCCGCAAACGTGTCGCCGGTATATAGTCGGAGCCCGGTTCAATGCAACAATAGCCTATGAAACACCGATGCTTTTTGCGCTTTAGTGGCCTTTTTGCCCGGGAATCGACCTTGCATCGGCTCCCGAAACCGGAAATCTGGGCGGCAATGACGGATAGCATAGGAGAACAACGTGAACACCGAGACGACAGACAGGCTCCTTGCAGAGGTAACGCGGATCGCCAATGCGCTGGAGCGCCTGTCCGGCCCGCAGCCGCGCGAAAACGATCTCGACGCCGCCGATTGCTTCGTCTGGAAGCCGGAACAGCTCTACCTCGCGCCGGTCGCGAGCCCCAGCCGCGTCGATCTGTCGCTAATCCGCGGCGTCGATCATGTCCGCGACATCCTGTTTGAAAACACGCTGCGCTTCGCCGAGGGCTTTCCGGCCAACAACGCGCTGCTCTGGGGCGCTCGCGGCATGGGCAAGTCCTCGCTGGTCAAGGCCGTTCACGCCGCCATCATCGCCGAGCACAAGCTGCCCCTGAAGCTCGTGGAGCTCTACCGCGAGGATATCGGCACGCTCGGCGACCTGCTCGAGATCATCAATGCCTCCTCCCACCGCTTCCTCTTGTTTTCGGACGACCTCTCCTTCGATCACGACGACGCGGCCTATAAATCGCTGAAGGCGGCGCTGGACGGCGGGGTCGAGGGGCGGCCGGAAAACGTGCTGCTCTACGCCACCTCCAACCGCCGCCATTTGATGCCGCGCGACATGATCGAAAACGAGCGCTCGACGGCCATCAACCCGTCAGAGGCGATCGAGGAAAAGGTCTCGCTCTCGGACCGCTTCGGCCTCTGGCTCGGCTTCCACAAATGCTCGCAGGACGATTATCTGGCAATGATCGACGGCTACGCCGCCCATTTCGGCCTCGAAGGCACGCCCGAAACCCTCCACGCCGAGGCCCTCACCTGGGCCACCACCCGCGGCGGCCGCTCCGGCCGCGTGGCGTGGCAATTCGTGCAGGATATCGCCGGACGGCAGAGGAAGCGGTTGGAGATGTGAGGGGATTGGCTGCGAGGACCACTTGCTCGAAAGAGCAAGCGATTTTCTGAAGCAGAACGGCTTGCTCCCCATACTCTCTCCCGCTGGCGGGAGAGATGCCCCGAAAGGGGCAGTGAGGGTGGCGCGGCATTTCAAATCGTGAGGGCGTTCGAGGGGATACTCTCTCCCCTCACTGTCGCTTTCGCGACATCTCTCCCCGCTGGGGCGAGAAGATTGGGTGGCTTTGCGGCAATGATTGCCAGTGCCGCAAAGGTTCAGGACTAATCACCGCGTCAGCCGCTTATACGTCACCCGCTTCGGGTTCACGCTTTCCGGCCCCAACCTTCTGATCTTGTCGGCTTCGTAGTCTTCGAAGTTGCCCTCGAACCATTCCACGTGGCTGTCGCCCTCGAAGGCGAGGATGTGGGTGGCGAGGCGGTCGAGGAACATGCGGTCATGGCTGATGACGACGGCGCAGCCGGCGAAGTTTTCCAAAGCATCCTCGAGCGCGCCCAGCGTCTCGGTGTCGAGGTCGTTGGTCGGTTCGTCTAGCAGGAGAACGTTGGAGCCCGACTTCAGCATCTTGGCGAGGTGGACGCGGTTGCGCTGGCCGCCGGAGAGGTTTCCGACCTTCTGCTGCTGGTCGCCGCCCTTGAAGTTGAAGGCGCCGCAATAGGCCCGCGAGTTCATCTCGAACTTGCCGAGCTTGATGATGTCGTTGCCACCGGAAATCTCTTCCCAGACATTCTTGTCGCCATCAAGCGAATCGCGGCTCTGGTCGACATAGCCGAGATCGACGGTCTCGCCGATTCGGATATCGCCGCTGTCGGGCTTTTCCTGGCCGGTGATCAGCTTGAACAGCGTCGACTTACCGGCACCGTTCGGGCCGATGACGCCGACAATGCCGCCGGGCGGCAGCTTGAACGACAGGTTTTCGAACAGCACGCGGCCATCATAGGCCTTCGACAGGTTCTCGGCCTCGATCACGACATTGCCGAGACGCTCGCCGACCGGGATGATGATCTGGGCATCGCCCGGACGACGGTTTTCGGCGGATGCCACCAGTTCGTCATAGGCGCGGATACGGGCCTTCGACTTGGCCTGACGGGCCTTGGGACTGGAGGCAATCCATTCCTGCTCGCGCGACAGCGCCTTCTGGCGGCTGCCCTCCTCGCGGGCCTCCTGCGCAAGGCGCTTGGCCTTGGCCTGCAGATAGGCCGAGTAGTTGCCCTCGTAGGGGATGCCGCGGCCGCGGTCGAGCTCGAGGATCCAGCCGGTGACATTGTCGAGGAAGTAGCGGTCATGGGTGACCATCAGGATGGCGCCAGGATATTCGCGCAGGTGCTTTTCAAGCCAGGCGATGGTTTCGGCGTCGAGGTGGTTGGTCGGCTCGTCGAGGAGCAGCAGGTCGGGCTGACGCAGCAGCAGCTGGCAGAGCGCGACGCGGCGCTTTTCACCGCCGGAGAGGTTTTCGACATTGGCATCGCCCGGCGGGCAGCGCAGTGCGTCCATCGCCATCTCGACCTGGTTTTCGAGGTCCCAGAGGTTCTGCGCGTCGATCTCGTCCTGAAGACGCGCGCCCTCGTCCGCCGTCTCGTCGGAATAGTTCATCATCAGTTCGTTGTAGCGGTCGACGATCGCCTTCTTGTGGGCGACGCCTTCCATCACGTTTTCGAACACGGTCTTTGTCGGATCGAGCTGCGGCTCCTGCGGCAGGTAGCCGAGCGTCGCGCCCTCGGCGAGCCAGGCCTCGCCGGTCCACTCCTTGTCGAGACCGGCCATGATCTTCAGCACGGTCGACTTACCGGCCCCGTTCGGGCCGAGAATGCCTATCTTGGCGTCCGGATAGAACGACAGATGGATGTCTTCGAGAATCTTCTTGGCGCCATAGGCCTTCTTGAGCCCGGCCATGTGGTAGATGAACTGTCGTGCCATATCTTTCCTGCTTCCCGTCAATTGGATGCTTGGGCCGCTATGTATGCGAAACCGGCTTCGGAAACAATGCGCCTTCCCGATTTGCCGCCGCCGTCACAAAGACGTCATGAAATGAACAATCGTCCGCGTCAGACGTTTAGACCTGCAGAACTGAAACAACGGCATTTGGGAAGGAAGCGACAATGGTACTGAAAAAAGCGGCTTTCTACGGCGATCCGGTTGAAGACACCGAGGAATGGAATCCCGACGCCCGCAGGGAGGATGAGATCGCCAGCGAACTGGCCTCGTCCGGCCTGCTCGATGCCACGGAAGTCCACGTCACCGTCAAGGGCGAAGAGGCGCGGCTTACCGGCGAGGTCTATATGCGCGAGGAGATCGCGGTCGCCGGGAATATCGCGCTCTCCGTCGAGGGCATCAAGCGGGTGCGCAACGCCATCCGCCCGAAACAGCGCCATCTGCGCAGCGCCGGCAAGGAAGACGATGCGCGCGCTCAGCAGCGTACCCTTTGACGACTACTGCAGACCGGCGGGGTCGACGATCCCGCCGTCGCAACCGATCGTGGTCCTTCCGGCGCCCTGTATCAGGTCTTCCAGAGACGTCCCCGGCGCATATTTGTCGGAAAGGCCGATCGTAATCTCGTCGATCAACTGACGATCTCCATCGGCAACGCAGCTGACCTTGATGCGATTCTTCGCTCCACGCCCGAACGCGCTATCGAAAGCCTTGGCAATCTCGTCGGCCGAGAGTTCCCTGCCGATATTCGCCTGAAACAGCCTGGCGACCTCTGAGCCGTTCAATTGCTCAAGCAGGTCCACAGACGTCTGGAAGTAGTTTTCCGGCGTGAACCTGGTGCAGGTGCCGTGCTTTACCCATTCGTGGCGCTGGAGATTGGATTGCGTTCCGGGCATCACCTTCGCCAGCGTTTCCCGCAGGCCATCGCTGAGCGTCAGCGCCGGCAAAGCATTCCAGTTTCCGTTTTCATCAGTCGCGCGAACGTCCGCCGCAACGCCGCAATAGTTCTCGCCGAGCGGCCACAGCCCATGCAGCGAGAAATGGCCGGCATCAAAGCGGCTTTCCGTCTGGCTTTTGCATTCGGGCCTGTCCTGATGACCTTCGCAGAAGGCAGGCTGCCAGCTGACGGCCAGGATCGCCGCGGTTCCGCGCGCCATCGTCGGCGTTGCCGCAGTCGCCACCATCGCTATTGCGATCAATGCTGCCTTGATTTTCATTCCTTCCCCCCGATTTGCCAAAGTTGAAACCGTCGCAGCATAGCTGCCGGCTGCACTGTATTGTACATGCCGCAGAAAAATGGCCTGGATGCGCCCCAGGCCATTCCGGCGGCAAATGGCGCCGCGATCAGTCCAGCGCGGCGATCACGGTGAACTCGACGAGGATATGCGGCGCGGCGAGTTCGGCCTGGCTGGTGGCGCGCGCGGGCGTGTTTGCTGGATCGACCCAGTCTTTCCACACCGCGTTCATCTCGGCGAAACTGCCCATGTCCTTCAGATAGACCAGCGTCTGCAGGATCTTCGACTTGTCGGTCCCGGCCTCGGCCAGAAGCGCGTCGACCTTGGCGAGGCATTCCTTCGCCTGCGTCGTCACGTCCGCGCCCTCGCCGGTCTGGCCCGAAAGATAGACCGTGTTGCCATGGACAACCGCGCCGGACATCAGGGGGCCGGGCTTGATACGTTTTACCGTCATCGCATTCACTTTCTTTTGCATGAAAAAATAAAAGGCGGCCCGCCGGGACCGCCCTGATTATCAAAACTCAGCCGCGCAGGCGCTTGGCTTCCTCATAGATCCGGGTCGAGCGCGCGCCCGAGCGGCAATAGGCCAGCACCGGCTTTTCCATATCGTCCAGCGCGTCGACCATGCCGGTCACGGCCTCGGGCGTCAGTCCCATGCCGCCGACGGGCACATGGGCGAAATAAAGACCGGCATCCTCGGCGGCCTGCTTGATCTCGGCAAATGTCGGCTGGCCCGGTTCCTCGCCATCCGGCCTGTTGCAGACGATGGACTTGAACCCCGCCGCCTTGATCTCGGCGATCTGGTCCGGCGTGATCTGCGGGCTGACGGCATAAAACTCATCGATCGGGCGGATATTCATGACGGTATCCCTGTTGCGTTTGTTACGCAGAAACTAAGAAGATTTTGACGATTTGCAAGTCGGCGGAGGGTCTCGCTATTCGAAACGAATGCGGAGCGAAAACCGCTTTGAGCCGCCCGGCTCAACCGGCTCCAGCTCGCCGGCTTCGGCAAGCTTGCGCCGCGAGGTCCAGCGATGGGAAACCGGCTCGATGCCGAGAATATGCGCCGGTGCCTCCTGATTGCGCCAAACCTGCAGGTAAGGCAGCGTCGCTGTATCGACGGAAAGCGTGAAGGAGCGCCCGCCAAGCGCCGCGATCGGGCCGAGCCGCGTCGTCGACCAGCCATCTTCGCCGCTTTCCGCCGGCACGCAGAATATGCCGTGATCGCCCTCGCCGAACCGCCATGGAAGCGCGCCCTCCGGCAGTGACGCGCTTTCAAGCCGCACGCCGTCATCGAAATGCTTCGCGCCGAAATTGATGTGATACATCATCATGATCGGCAGAGGTCGGTCGGAGCGGTTGATCACGGTATCGGCAAGGCTCAGTTCGCCGGTTGACGCCTCCAGCGTCCAGCGGCGCTCGATCAGCATCTCGCCGCCATTGGCGGTCCTCACCGGGATCGCGGCAACGCATTCCGCGCCGGCCGCCCCCGTCTCCAGCGATTTGACCACCGCCGCATTGGCTGAGGCGGAGCCGTGGAGCGGATAGAACCGCCCTTCCTCGCCCTCGACGGGCTCGGGATGACGGATATGCTCGGGGCCGCAGGTGAACAGAAAGCCTTCCAGCGAGTGGTCTATGCGCGGATCGCCATCATCCGGAATAGCCCGTTTCGGCGCGATGTCGACGCCCGCCACGACGCAGCCGCCGATATCGAGAACCGACGTCGGATCAAGTTGAAAGGCCGGGCCGTCGGGGATGCTGAAATCGATCATGATGCGTCCGTCATAAAACCAAATTTAACCACGATTGCAAGATAATGAAACCTGCCGGTTCAGCCGACGTTCATTCTCCAGGGCTTTGAATCCATCCCAAAACGAATCCGGCAAGGATTTTCCCGATTATAACGCTCACACGGTCGAAGACATGCGAAAAGCGAGATTGTACACCATTCCCTTCTGTCTGGCGCTGGCGGCGGCATCCGCCGTCACGCCGGCCCAGGCGCATGAGCCGCTCTACAGGGATGGCCGGCAGATCCTGCTGATCGCGCCCGATGGCGCAATGCTCGACTATGTGCCGGAAGCCGGCAGCGTGGTCTTGAGCCGCGATGTCAATGGTCGCCAGATCCTGCTCGACGCTTATGGGAACCTCGTTGCGACGGAATTCTATGCGGATGAGTACCGCTCGGAAAATGCCGGCTACAATACCAATCAGGGCTTCGACCAGGGTTGGCAGCGCGGCAACAGCTGGGGCGAGCGCCCGTTCGGCACGAACGGCCGGGCCCGCTGGAGCCGGGACTTTGGCAATCAGAACGCCTACCCGCCGCCGCCCGCCAATGATTTTCCTTCAGCGCCGCAAACCGTGACGCCCGATCGCCCGGAAACCAGCCCCCCGGTTGCCAGGACGTCGGCGAAGCCGGATATGAACGTGGTCGCGACCCAGGTGTTTCTCGACCGCAAGGGCTTTTCGCCGGGCGTGATCGACGGGCTTATGGGCGACAATGTCAGGAAGGCGCTGGACGCCTATGCCGAGGCCACCGGCGAGCGGCTCGATCCCGTCGCCGATAGCGAAAAGATCATGCAGGTGCTGTCGCTGGAGGGCGGACTGCCGTTTACCACTTATACCATCACCGCGACGGATGCCGCCGGCCCCTATGTTGCCGCCATCCCGTCCGACTACGCCGAAAAGGCCGAGCTTCCGGAGATGTCCTACACCTCCGTCTCCGAAATGCTGGCCGAGAAATTCCACATGGACGAGGGCTTCCTGAAGAAGATGAATCCGGATGCCGACTTTTCCCGGCCCGGCACCACGATCAAGGTCACGAGTGTCGGCAAGCCGGAAAAAACCAAGGTCACGAAAATCCTCGCCGACAAGGCCCTGAAGCAGCTGCGCGCCTATGACGCCGACGGCGTGCTGATCGCCGCCTATCCGGCCACGATCGGTTCGGCCGACACCCCCTCGCCCTCAGGCACGGTTTCGGTGGAGAGGATCGCGATCGATCCGAACTACACCTATAATCCGCACAAGAACTTCAAACAGGGCGACAACAACCGGGTGCTGACGATCAACCCCGGTCCCAACGGGCCTGTCGGCAATGTCTGGATCGCGCTGTCGAAGCCGAGCTACGGCATTCACGGCACGCCCGATCCCGGCAAGATCGGCAAGACCTCAAGCCATGGCTGCGTGCGGCTGACCAACTGGGATGCGAATGAACTCGCACACATGGTGTCACCGGGCACAACGGTCGAGTTCATAGACTGAGCCCGTAGCGCATCACCTTGCGGCCTTTGCCATCCGCTGTCAGCGCCCTACATCAGGCGCGAAACAAACGGATGACGAGGAACTATGGCCAAACCGGCAATTTACTGGATCCGCAACGATCTGCGCCTTTCAGACAACCGCGCGCTTGCCGCCGCCTTGGAAGAGGACCGGGCCGTGGTGCCGGTCTATATCCGCGAGGATAATGGCAACGGCCCGCTTGGCGCAGCGCAAGCCTGGTGGCTGGAGCGCTCGCTGGAGAAACTGTCGGAGCGTTATGACGATCTCGGCGCGCCGCTGGTTTTGAGAAGCGGCGATCCGCTGAAGGCGCTGCGCGCGCTGATCGAGGAGACCGGGGCCGAGGCCGTGTTCTGGAACCGGCGCTACAGCACCGAAGGCATTCGCGCCGACAAGGCGATAAAAAAAGCGCTGGACGATGATGGGATCACGGTCAAAAGCTTCGCCGGCCAGATCCTGCACGAGCCTTCGAATTTCAAGACCAAGTCGGGCGGGCCCTACAAGGTCTATACCCCGTTCTGGAAGGCGTTTTCGGCGGATCAGCATGTGCCCGACCCGGTCGATGCCCCGAAGAGCCTCAAAGGCGTATCGAAGACGATCAAATCCGAGAAGCTGAAGGATTGGAAGCTCTATGAAGCCAAGCCCGACTGGGCGGCGGGCTTTTCCGAGATCTGGGAGCCGGGCGAGGACGGCGCGATCGAGCGCCTCGACCATTTCATCGAAGATGTCGTGCAGGATTACGCCGAGAAGCGCGACCGGCCGGACCGGCAGGCGACCTCGATGCTCTCCCCCCATCTGGCGCTCGGCGAGATTTCGCCGGCGACGGTCTGGCATCGCATCAATGCGGCAAAATCGATCTCCGCAGAAAACAGGAAGAAATTCCTACAGGAACTTGTCTGGCGCGATTTCTGCCGCCACCTGCTGTTTCACGCGCCCGATCTTGCAGAGAAAAACTGGAACGAGCGCTTCGATGATTTCGGCTGGAAGGATGATGAGGAAGCGTTTGACGCCTGGACCAAAGGCCAGACCGGCTATCCGATCGTTGACGCCGGCATGCGCCAGCTTTGGCGCGAGGGCTACATGCACAACCGCGTGCGCATGATCGCGGCGTCCTTCCTGATCAAGGACCTGATGATCGACTGGCGGCGCGGCGAGAAATGGTTTCGCGACACGCTGGTCGACGCAGATCCCGCCTCCAACGCGGCGAACTGGCAGTGGGTCGCGGGCTCGGGAGCGGACGCGGCCCCGTTCTTCCGGATCTTCAACCCGACCCTTCAGGGCGAAAAATTCGATCCGGCGGGCGATTATGTGCGCGCCTATGTGCCGGAACTGAAGGATATGCCGAAAAAGCACATCCACGCCCCGTTCGATGCCCCGGACGACGTGCTGAAGGAAGCGGGCGTGACGCTTGGCGAGACCTACCCTGAGCCGCTCGTCGACCACAAGGCGGCTCGCAAACGCGCACTTTCCGCCTTCGAGGCGATTAAGGACTGAAATGGCTTTGCGCCAAAGCCACTGGCGACGCAAACTGAATCCTTGGCAAAGCCCGACCCCGGCGGCACAAGTACGGAAAAATTGAAAGCGAGACCATGACCACGCATTCCTCCGTCATCGACCTGATCGGCAACACGCCGCTGGTGAAGCTTCGCGCCGCCTCGGAGGCGACCGGCTGCACCATTCTCGGCAAGGCCGAATTCCTCAATCCCGGCCAGTCGGTCAAGGACCGCGCGGCACTTTACATCATCCGCGATGCCGAGAAACGCGGCCTGCTGAAGCCCGGCGGCACGATCGTGGAAGGCACCGCCGGCAATACCGGCATCGGGCTGACCATGGTCGCCAACGCGCTCGGCTACAAGACCGTGATCGTGATCCCGGAAACGCAGGCTCAGGAGAAGAAGGACGCGCTCCGCCTGCTCGGCGCGGAACTGGTCGAGGTTCCCGCAAAACCCTATCGCGACCCGAACAATTACGTAAAACTCTCCGGCCGGCTTGCCGAGAAGCTCGCAAAGAAAAACCCGAATGGGGCGATCTGGGCCAACCAGTTCGACAATGTGGCAAACCGCAACGCCCATATCGAGACCACCGCCGAGGAAATCTGGCGTGACACCGATGGCAAGGTCGACGGCTTCATCTGCGCGGTCGGCTCTGGCGGCACGCTGGCCGGCACGGCGATCGGCCTTACGGCGAAGAACAAGGACATCAAGATCGGCATCGCCGACCCGGAAGGGGCTGCCCTTTACCAATTCTATGCCCATGGCGAACTGAAGAGCGAGGGCGGCTCGATCACCGAGGGCATCGGCCAGGGCCGCATCACCGCCAATCTGGAAGGCTTCACCCCCGATTTCGCCTATCGCATTTCCGACAGCGAGGCGCTGCCGCTGATATTCGATCTGGTAACGGATGAGGGCTTGTGCCTCGGCGGCTCATCGGGCATCAATATAGCAGGCGCCATGCGTCTGGCGCGCGAGCTCGGCCCCGGCCACACCATCGTCACCATATTGTGCGACTATGGCAACCGGTATCAGTCGAAGCTTTTCAACCCGGAATTCCTGAAGGATAAAGGGCTGCCGCTGCCGCAATGGCTGACCCAGAAAACGGAGATTGCCGCTCCGTTTGAATAGAAAGTAACCCATGCCTGTTGATGCTCTCTACCGCAACGATTTCACCCTGACGAGTTGCGATGCGGTGGTCACTTCAGTGCATGAGGACGGCACGTTCGAAACCGACCGCACCTGTTTCTACGCGACCTCCGGCGGCCAGCCGGGGGATACCGGTATTGCAACGCGCGATGACGGCTCCGCAATCGCGCTTGCCGTCACCCGCCACGGCGAGACCAAGGACATCATCCTACATGTGCCGGCCGAGGGCGAGGCGACGCCTTCCGTCGGCGAAAGCCTCCGCCTCGAAATCGACTGGCCGCGTCGGCTGAAGCTGATGCGCATGCACACCGCCTGCCACCTTCTTTCCGTCGTCTGTCCCTACCCCATTACCGGCGCCTCCGTTGGCGAGGACGAATCGCGCGTCGATTTCGACATGTCTGAGACGATCGACAAGGACGCGGTTACCGCGGCAATGATGAAGCTGGTTGAGGAAAACCACCCGGTCTATGTCCAGTGGATCACGGATGAGGACCTCGCCGCCAATCCCGCTATCGTGAAATCGAAGAATGTCCGCCCCCCGATGGGCATGGGGCGGATCTCGCTGATCGCGATCGGCGAGAATGCCAGCGTGGACAGCCAGCCCTGCGGCGGCACCCATGTGAGCGCAACCGGCGAGGTCGGCGGCGTCCATATCGGCAAGATCGAAAAGAAGGGCCGCGAGAACCGCCGTTTTCGGATACGGTTTGACGCCTAGGCCGTCGCATAGAATCATCGCATGAGGAGTGTCGCCAGATGAATTTTATCGTTTCGCCGGATTGGGTCGAGGAAAGGCTGGGCCAGCCCGGGTTTTCTGTCATCGATGCCTCCTGGTACCTGCCGACCCACAACCGCGACCCGAAGGCCGAATACCTGGCCGGTCACCTGCCGGGCGCGGTGTTCTTCGATCACGATGCGATTGCCGACACCTCCTCCGGCCTGCCGCACACCCTACCCGCGCCGGACGTGTTTGCCGCCGAGATGGAAGCGCTCGGCGTCGGCAGCGATCACACCATCGTGGTGTATGACGGCCCCGGCTATTTCGCCGCGCCTCGCCTGTGGTGGATGCTCAGGATGATGGGCGCCAGCGACGTCTACGTTCTCGATGGCGGCCTCGACGGCTGGCGCAACGAGGGCCGCGCCCAGGAGAAAGGGGCTCCCTCGCCCGCGCCGGCGAAGTTCAAGCTCGACGCCAAACCGCACCGCGTTACCTCTTTTGAAGACATGCGCGATATCGTTGCCTCCGGAAGCCGGCAGATCGCCGATGCGCGCAGCGCCGCCCGGTTCGAGGCCGTGGAGCCGGAACCGCGCGCGGGCATGCGATCCGGCCATATGCCGGGCGCGAAAAGCCTGCCAGCATCTTCCTTCGGGAAAAACGGCCGGTTCAAGTCGCCCGAAGAGCTTCACGCGATGTTTGAAGAGGCCGGCATCGACCTTTCGAAACCGGTGGTCACCACCTGCGGCTCCGGCGTCACCGCCGCCATCATCACGCTGGCGCTCGAAACGCTCGACCACACGGACAATACGCTTTATGACGGCTCGTGGTCGGAATGGGGCAGCCGCGATGATACGCCCGTCGCGACCGGAAAGGCCTGAGCGCGATGACGAAAAAGAAGACAGCACCGCTTCCGGTCCATGTCACCCGGCTTGAAATGACCGCTGCGCCGAAGGCCCATATGCTGGCGCCGTCGAACCTTCATATCGCGCTGATGCGGGTGCCGGAAATTCCGCTCGCCTACTACCGTTTCCTCTATCGCCAGGTCGGCACGCGCTGGGAATGGGTCGACCGGGTGCGCATGAGCGACGAGGATCTGGCCGCGACCATCCACAACGACCGCACCACGGTGACGGTGTTCTATCTGGAGGGCGCGCCGGCCGGCTTTTACGAATACCACCGCGAGGATGACAGCGTCACCCGGCTGGTGCATTTCGGCCTGTTCGAACGCGCGCTCGGCTTCGGCGTCGGCAAATGGTTTCTGCTGCAGGCGTTAAAGGCAATCTGGGCCGACCAGCCGGAAAAGGTGATCACCGAGACCAACAATCTCGATCACCCCCGCGCGCTCCAGCTCTATCAGCAGTTCGGCTTCTCGCCGGTCTCCACCTATGAAAGCGAAATCGCGCCGCTGTCCGACGCCGAGCTTCTGGAATTGGCGCGGCGGTTTTAGAATTCGCCACATGAGGCAATAACCCGGCGAGAGCGCCGGGTTATATCTTTCGTTATATCGAAATTCCGCGAAAACTATTCGTAGCGCGCCGTGAACTCCAACAGAGCCCGGACGATCTCGCTGGCGGCGGCAGGGTCATCATCCAGCTTGCGGGCGATCACCTCGCGCAGGTTCAGCATCGCGACGTCGACGCTTCGCGGCAGTTCGGGGCCGGCTTCGGCCTTGTGCCGCTCTTTCCGCCGCTTCATCTTGTCGCCGATCGCCGACAGCGCCTTCAACGCCATGGACGCCTCGAACATGTTGTCGGCGAGATAGGCGCTGCCCTCGTCCGTGATCGCGTAGCGCTTCTTGTTTCCGTCTTCGGTGGCCGCCACATAGCCGCCTTCCTCGAGGAAGGACAGCGTCGGGTAGATCACGCCGGGGCTCGGTGCATAGAAGCCGCCGCTCATTTCCTCGATGGCCTTGATGATTTCGTAACCGTGGCGGGGCTCCTCTCCGATTAGGTGGAGAACCAGAAGGCGGATCTGCCCCTGGCCGAGAAAGCGGCCCGGCCTGCCAGGACCATCGCCGTCGCCGAAACCGAACGGGCCGCCGAAGCCGCCGCGTCCGAAACCGCCGCCGCCGCGCGCCATCATCATATATTCGCGAAATCCTGCGCGGGGATCGTGCAACCGATGTTCTTCAAATTGTCTCATCATGAATGCTCCTGTTGTTTACGATATATCTAAAGATATAATTTCTGGAGGAATTTGCAATATACGATATATCGAAAATTCATTTTGAGCCCGAGCGGCTTCTCATCCAGCGGTGAATTCCACTACACTACGGGGAAAATCGGCGTTTACCGCGGAAGCCGATTTCACTATGCAGCTGTCCTGCCGCATCGTCACGGGGATCAGATGGCGTGATCGATCATGAAATGCTCTGAAGGGAGATGACCGGCATGAACCTGCAGACCATTGCTGACGATATCGTGCGCGAGCTCCAGCCGCGCGCCGGCGAAGGCCAGGTGGCGGATTACATTCCCGAACTCGCCAAGGTCGACCCCAATCAGTTCGGCATTGCCATCACCACCGTCGACGGCAAGACCTACCTTGCGGGCGATGCCGAGACGCAGTTTTCGATCCAGAGCATTTCCAAGGTGTTCATGCTGACGCTGGCGCTCGGCAAGATCGGCGAGGCGATCTGGAAACGGGTCGGGCGCGAGCCCTCGGGCTCCGCCTTCAATTCGATCGTCCAGCTTGAGCACGAGCAGGGCATTCCGCGCAATCCCTTCATCAATGCCGGCGCGATCGTGGTCACCGATATCGTGCTGGCCGGCCACGCGCCGCGCGAGGCGATCGGCGAATTCCTGCGCTTCATGCATTTCATCGCCAATGACGAGACGCTCTCGATTGACGAGAAGGTGGCGCAATCGGAACAGCGCACGGGTTATCGCAATTTCGCGCTCGCCAATTTCATGCGCGGCTTCAAGAATATCCACCACCCGGTCGACCACGTGCTGGGCGTCTATTTCCATCAATGCGCGCTGACGATGAACTGCGTCCAGCTTGCCCATGCCGGGCTTTATCTCGCCAATCACGGCACCAATCCGCTGACCGGCTTTTCCGTGGTCTCGCCGCGGCGGGCGCGCCGCATCAATGCGCTGATGCTGACCTGCGGCCATTATGACGGTTCCGGCGATTTCGCCTTCCGGGTCGGTCTTCCCGGTAAGTCCGGAGTCGGCGGCGGTATTCTGGCGGTTGCGCCCGGCAAGGCCTCGATGGCGGTGTGGTCGCCGGGGCTGGATGCCACGGGAAACCCCGCGCTCGGTTCCGTTGCGCTGGAAATGCTGGCCGCGCGCACCGGCTGGTCGGTGTTTGCGGGTTGATCCTTTCGGCGTAAACAGGCATTGCCTTTGAGCGCGTCCAGGAAAAGTGGATACCGGTTTTCCGTCCGGACGAGCGGAAAACAAAAGGTTAGAGCCGGTTCGCGATTCAACGAAAAGCGAACAGGCTCTAGCAAACCAAGCGCCCGGAGCGATGATGAACGAACTGGCCGACGATACCCTGCCCGACGCCTTCCAGGCCCTGTTTGCCGATGCGCCCTCCTCCGTCGGTTTCGGCAAGCTGCGCAAGCGGCTGCTCCGGCAGGTGCGCCAAGCGATCGCCGATTTCGACATGCTGAAGGACCAGAAGCGCTGGCTAGTCGCGCTTTCGGGCGGCAAGGACAGCTACGGCCTGCTCGCCGTTCTGCTGGAGCTGAAATGGCGCGGCCTACTGCCGGTCGACATCATCGCCTGCAATCTCGATCAGGGCCAGCCGAACTTTCCCAAGCACGTGCTACCGGATTACCTCACGAAGATCGGCGTTCCGCACCGGATCGAATATCGCGACACCTATTCGATCGTGACCGAAAAACTGGTGCCGGGCTCCACCTATTGCGCACTCTGTTCGCGTCTGAGGCGTGGCAATCTCTACCGGATCGCGCGCGAGGAAGGCTGCGACGCGCTGGTGCTCGGCCACCATCGCGAGGATATTCTCGAAACCTTCTTCATGAACCTGTTCCATGGCGGCAAGCTCGCCACCATGCCGGCGAAACTGCTGAACGATGAAGGCGATCTGATGGTGCTGCGCCCGCTCGCGTATGCGGCAGAGGACGATCTCGCCCGGTTCGCCGAAGCGATGCGGTTTCCGATCATCCCCTGCGATCTCTGCGGCTCTCAGGACGGGCTGGAACGTAACGCGATGAAACAGATGCTGGCCGATATGGAAGCGCGCATGCCCGGACGCAAGGACGTGATGTTGCGGGCGCTTGCAAGCGTCAACGCCTCGCATCTGCTCGATCCGTCGCTGTTCGATTTCTCCGCGCTGACCGCCAAACGCTAACCCGGCGTTTTCGCCTTTACGCTTTGTGACAGAACGGCAAAACTTTTCGGCCGCCCGGCGAAAAGCGCCGGTTTTGCGCCGCCACGTCTTGCCGTTTGCCCGTGGCGGTGCCACAAAAGGCCAACCCCGGTTCGCCGCGCACTCCCCGGCGCAGCTGAAGGCTATCCGGGTTTTCGAAATTGCGCATCATTGCCCACGGCAATCCACATGATGCGCCAAAGACAAGAGGTGATGTCTTGGAAAAAGCAGAAATCGGACTGATCGGGCTTGGAGTGATGGGCTCCAACCTCGCCCTCAACATTGCCGAGAAGGGCAACAGGATCGCGGTCTACAACCGCACGGCCGACAAGACGCGCGCATTTTACGCCGGCGCCGGCGAACTGCAGAAGAACATCGTCCCGACCGAGACGCTTTCGGATTTCGTCGCGGCCATCCGCCCGCCCCGTCCGATCATCATCATGATCAAGGCCGGCGATCCCGTTGACGAGGAAATGGAAAAGCTGCGCCCCTATCTCGGCAAGGGCGACATCATCATCGATGCCGGCAACGCCAATTTCCACGACACCCGCCGCCGCTTCAAGGAACTTGACGGCACCGGCCTGACCTTTATCGGCATGGGCGTGTCGGGCGGCGAGGAAGGCGCGCGCCACGGACCTTCGATCATGGTCGGCGGCACCGAGGACAGCTACAAGCGCGTCGAAAAGGTGCTGACCTCGATCTCCGCCAAATTCGACAACGACCCCTGCTGCGCCTGGCTCGGCCCGGACGGCGCCGGCCATTTCGTCAAGACCATCCATAACGGCATCGAATATGCCGACATGCAGATGATCGCCGAAATCTACGGCATTCTGCGCGATGGCTGCGGCATGGACGCCAACGATATCGCCAACATCTTCGGCGAGTGGAACAAGGGCCGGCTGAACTCCTTCCTGATCGAGATCACCGAGAAGGTGCTGCGCGCCAGCGATCCGGAAACCGGCAAGCCGATGCCGGACGTGATCGTCGATGCCGCCGGCCAGAAGGGCACCGGCCGCTGGTCGGCGATCGAGGCCCAGCAGCTTGCCGTGCCCGCGACCGTGATCGAGGCGGCCGTTGCCGCCCGCTGCATCTCCGCCATGCGCGGCGAGCGGGCCGCAGCGGAACCGATGTTCAACAAGGAAGAGCTTTCCTTCGGCATCGAAGCCGGCCCCTGGCTCAACCGCGACCTCGAACTGGCACTGTTCGCCGCCAAGATCGCGGCTTACGCCCAGGGCTTCGACGTAATGGCCTCGGCCTCCGAGGAATATGGCTGGAACCTGCCGATGCCGGAAATCGCCCGCATCTGGCGCGCCGGCTGCATCATCCGCTCGCAGTTCCTGGACGAGATCACCAAGGCATTCTCCGACACCCCGGATGTCGCCAATCTGATCGTGACGCCGGCATTCTCGGAAATGGTCAATGAGTGCATGCCGTCGCTGCGCCGGATCGTATCGGCCGCCACCGCCGCCGGCCTTCCGGTTCCCGGCCTAGCCTCGGCGCTCACCTATTTCGATGCCTATCGCCAGTCGCGCGGCACCGCCAACCTGATCCAGGCCCAGCGCGATTTCTTCGGCGCCCATGGTTTCGACCGTCTCGACGGCCTCGATATCCATCACGGCCCCTGGGGCAGCGGCGCGGTCTGAACCGGCCGCAAGGCATAGCAAATCAGCAAAACGGAAAGCCCCGGCGACGGGGCTTTTCTCGTATTCCGGGTTGAGCCTCAGGCGGAACGGGTCTTCTGCCTGCGGTCGGTTTCGAGCCGATAGGCGCACACGCGGTTGCGGCCGCTGTTCTTGGCATCATAGAGCGCCTTGTCGGCATGTTCTATGACCCTGAACACCGAGAAGGCCGTGGCGTTCGCTTCGGCGACCCCGACGCTGACCGTCACGCCGATCTCCTCGGTCGCCGCCTGGAAGCGCTCTTCCATGATCTGAAGCCTGATATCCTCCGCAATGCGCCTGGCATTGTGCAGCGTCGCCTCCTTGACCACAACGCAGAATTCCTCCCCGCCATAGCGCACCACGAGGTCGAAGCCGCGCATGCGCCCGCGGACAACCTCGGCAAGGCGGCGCAGGACCCTGTCGCCGAAGGCATGGCCGTGAATGTCGTTCAGGGATTTGAAACCGTCGATGTCGATCATCAAAACAGCGAAGGGGTGATCCTCGGCGTCGGTGGCGACCTGCCGGTCGAATGCCTCAAGCGCCCGCCGGTTCTTCAGCCCGGTGAGCGGATCGCGTTCCGCCTCGCGCTTGTAGGCGCGATATTCGGCCTCGCGCCGCTCCTCCATGGCAAGCAGATAGCCGAGGATCATGGTTCCGAGCAGATTGCGGATGATGAGCGCCGGCGTTGTGGAGGACACCACCGGCACGGGCGCGAATACGCCGGCGACGAGGGTGAGCGACAGCAAAAGCCCCAGAACGGCAAGACCGAGCGCATCGCGCCGTCCGCCGCTGAGGCGCGCATAGACAAGCCCGATCACCGCCGCAAGCGCGATGCTGACACAGCCCGCAAGCGCCCCGGCGCCGCCGATATATATCCGCATAACGATGGTCACGGCCGAGGCGATCAAGGCGGCGAGCGGACCGCCGAAAAGCGCCGCAAGGGCAACCATGACCGCCCGGATATCCACGATGATGCCCGGCAGCACCTCCAGCGGATCGACCATCGTGACCACGGCCCCGAAGCCGAACAGCAACCCGGTCGCCAGCGATGAACGGACGATCGAAAAGCGCGCATACCGGATCAACCGATAGGCCAGAACGATGAGGGCCGCCATGCCGACCTTTTCCAGCATGGCGATGATGATTTCCAGATTTTCAAGCATTGCGTCCTGAACCGCCAGGCCTTTCTTCAACCTTCGAACCCGCGAAAGCACGAGCGTCGAGTTTCAACGACAAGGCGCGCAGTTCGCTCCAGGGCGCCGTGAGAGCGAGCAATGTCCAATATATACCCATATGCCGACAAGTTGGTAGGGTTAACACTGGACCGACGCGATAACACTTCCTACCTTGGGTCCTGTCTGGCGCCAGCCCGCCGGGACCTTCAATCCGTGCTGGCGTCAAAACGCACCTGCCTTGGCTCTCGCTTTCAGGACAAGCACAAATGTCGTCAACCGTCATTCCCTTTCCGCCCGCCGTGACCCTGCCCGTCAGAGGCAGTGAAAGCATATTTCCCGTTCGCCGGGTCTATTGCGTGGGTCGCAACTACGCCGCACACGCGGTGGAAATGGGCCACGATCCCAGCCGCGAAGCACCGTTCTTCTTCCAGAAGAACCCCGACAATCTCGTCGCCCACGGCAAACCCTTTCCCTATCCCGTCCAGTCGCGAAACGTCCACCACGAGGTGGAGTGTTTTATTGCCCTGAAAAATGGCGGCGCCGATATCGGCGTCGGTGAGGCCCTGGATTGTGTATACGGTTATGGCGTGGCCGTGGATTTCACCCGGCGCGACATTCAGGACGAAGCCAAGGCGAAATCGAGGCCGTGGGAAATGGCCAAGGCCTTCGAGGGGTCCGCGCCCGTCTCCGCAATCGCGCCCGCCGCCGAAATCGGCCATCCCGCGCGCGGCGCGATCAGCCTTGTGCGCAACGGCGCGGTGGTCCAGAACGGCGATCTCTCGCAGATGATCTGGAAGACCGCGGAAATCATCGCCGAGCTTTCCCGTTATGTGCGCCTTGCCGCCGGCGACGTCATCCTCACCGGCACGCCCGCGGGCGTTGGACCGGTCGAGCGCGGTGATCGCATTGCGTGCACCATCGATGGCGTTGGAGAGCTTGCATTCGAGGTAATCTGATATAGTGTCTGTCTGCGTTTGAGAGGAGATAGACGTGCCGCTTTACAACCTCGCCGATAAACGGCCGCAATTGCCGCCTGAAGGCAGATTCTGGATCGCTCCCGACGCGTCGGTGATCGGCGACATCATCGTCGGCGAGGATGTCGGCATCTGGTTTACCGCCGTGCTGCGCGGCGACACCGAGCCGATCACCATCGGCAAGGGCAGCAATATCCAGGATGGGGTCATCATCCATACCGACTTTGGATTCCCGACCACGATCGGCAAAGGCTGCACCGTCGGCCATCGCGTGATCCTGCATGGCTGCACGATCGGCGACAACAGCCTTGTCGGCATGGGGGCCACGATCCTGAATGGCGCGTCGATCGGCCGCAACTCGCTGGTCGGCGCCAATGCGCTGGTAACCGAGGGCAAATCCTTTCCCGACAACAGCCTGATTGTCGGATCGCCGGCCCGCGCCATTCGCGAACTCGATGACGCCGCGATCGCCGGCCTTCGTCAGTCGGCCGAGAACTATATCGCCAACTGGAAGCGTTTCAGCCGGGATCTCGCGCCGGCGGAGTCGCGGACGCCATGATGCTGCGACGCGTAGCGAGCCTGTCGAGCACGGACCAGTTGCTCGACGAGCAGATTGAACTCAACCTGAGAAGACGGGGCGTGCTGCTCCGCTTCACGCGCCCGCTCGAGCGCCGCTTCTTGGAAGAGATGCATCGCAGCCGCCACCGCCAGCTCGTCTGGGCGGGCGCGATAGGCATCCTCGTGATCGCAGGTTTTGCGTTCATCGATATGATTTATCGGGAAGAATTGCTGGCCCGCATGACCCTGATCAGATCCGGCGTTGTTCTGGCCTTGCTGTCAGCGCTAACAGTTCTGATCATGCGCGATCTCGACACCCGCCTTCCGGGCTGGATTTCGGTTTTCGGCGTCGCTGTCTCTGCGATCGGCACCGGTCTGATGCTGAAGACGCCCGGCAACCCGATCGTGGAATTCGAACCGTACAGTTTTATTCTGCTGGCCATCGTCGGCAATATCGCGCTGCCGCTGCGCACGTCACAGGCCGTGGTTGCCGCGTCGGTCAACTTCGCCATCGCCGCCTTCTTCATCCTTCCGCTGCCGACACTGCTGCCGATGGAAAAGGCCTCTCCCCTGATCTTTCTCGGCGTGACAAGCCTGCTCACCTTGCTGGCGAGCTATCGCATCGAGTCGGTCGAGCGGAAGGTGTTCCTCCTCTATCTGCGCGAAAAGGTCTATGCCGACGCGCTCTATGCCAAGTATCGCTCGCTCAACGATATCTCGAACACGGATGCGCTTACGGCGCTCGCCAACCGCCGGCTGTTCGACGATTTCCTGAAACAGAGCTGGACGGCGGCCGCGGAGACGGACCAGCCGCTCGCCATGCTGATGATCGATATCGATCACTTCAAGGGCTATAACGATACCTACGGTCATCCCGCCGGCGACGAATGTTTGAAACGGGTTGCCGCCGCGCTCAAGGCATCGACACGGTCCGACGAGGATCTTCCGGCGCGCTTCGGCGGCGAGGAATTCGCACTGGTGCTGCCGAACAGCGACGAAGATGCAGCCCTTGCCCTCAGCGACCGCATTCACGACGCCATTGCAGAACTCGCCATCCCGCATGCATCAAGTCCGAGCAAGCGGCTGTCGGTCAGCATCGGCATCGCCGTCGAGCACCCGGCGACGACCCAGCACGATTCGCGCAACCTCTTGATCAGGGCCGATCGGGCGCTTTATGCCGCCAAGCGCGCGGGCCGCAACTGCACGCAGGTCGACCTCTCCATGGATCCCGCTCCGGAATTTGCCGACAATGCCGCAAAGGCCGCCCTGCGAAACTGAGCGCGCATAGACGGCGTCATGCCTCGCCGGCAGCGCAGGCGGCGCAAAGCCCCCGCATTTCCACCGTCATCGCGCCGGGCCGAAACCCCTTTGACCGCGCCAGCCGGCCAAGCGCATCCTCGATATCATGGGCGTGGAATTCGATCACCGCGCCGCAGCCCTCGCAAATCGCAAAGGCCGTCATGCCGTGATGGCTGCAATCCTGATGCGGATGGGCGCAGGCGACATAGGCATTCAGGCTCTCCAGCCGGTGGACCAGCCCGGCCTCGGTGAGTTTTTCAAGCGCGCGGTAGACCTGCAGCGGCGCCTTGAAGCCCTGATCGCGCAGCCGGTCCAGAATGGTGTAGGCGCTGATCGGCGCCTCGCTGCCGCTGAGGCAGTCGAACACCAGCGCCTGGTTGCGGGTCAGCTTTTCATCGGGCCTTTTCATATCGTCCCTCGTTTTCATCGCGGCCGCCTTGCCGCTTCAGGCACCAGCGTCACCAGAAAGATCAGCATGGCGGCCACCACGATCGACGGACCGGATGGCGTGTCATAATAGAGCGAGGAATATAATCCTGCCACCACGCTCACAACCCCGATCAACGATGCGAACACCGCCATCATCTCCGGGGTCCGCGCGAAGCGACGGGCGGTTGCGGCCGGCACGATCAGGAGCGAGGTGATCAGCATGATGCCGACGATCTTCATCGCGATCGCGATCACCAGCGCCATCAGCAGCATGAAGATGAAGCGCACCGTCTCCGGCCGCATGCCCTCGGCCTGCGCGATCTCGGGCGAGACCGTGGCCGCAAGAAGCGGCCGCCACAGGCCCGCCACGGCCGCGACCACCACCAGCCCGCCGAGCCAGATCGTGGCGATATCGGCGCGCGTCACCGACAGGATGTCGCCGAACAGGAAGCTGATCAGATCGACCCGGATCCAGGTCAGGAACGACACGATCACGAGGCCGATCGCCAGCGTCGAATGGGCGAGGATACCGAGCAGGCTATCGGTGGAGAGCGCCCGCCGCCGCTCCAGCATGATCAGCATCACCGACACGATGGTGGCGACCACAAACACGCTGAGCGTCAGATTGACCGTGAACAGCAGCGACAGCGCCACGCCGAGCAGGGCCGAATGGGCCATGGTGTCGCCGAAATAGGCCATCTTGCGCCAGATGATGAAGCAGCCGAGCGGGCCTGCCATCAGCGCAACGCCGATGCCGGCGACCAGCGCGCGCACGAAGAAATCGTCAAGCATGTTCCTGCGCCTCATGATGATGGCCGTCATCGGGATGGCAATGTTCGGTCACCGAGCCATCGGCATGGCGCACCTTGCCATCGGGCAGATGGGTGTGGTCGTGATCATGGCGGTAGAGCGCGAGCGCGCCATCGCCGCGTGCGCCGAGCAGAGACTGATAGGCCTCGCTTCCGCTCACGGCCTCCGGCGTGCCGGTGCAGCAGACATGGCCGTTGAGGCAGACGACCGTATCGGTTCGCGCCATCACCACATGCAGGTCGTGCGAGATCATCAATATGCCGCAGCCCTGGCGCTCCCGGATGCGCGAGATCAGGGCGTAGAGCGCGATCTCGCCGGCATGGTCGACGCCCTGCACCGGCTCGTCCAGCACCAAAAGGTCGGGTTTGCGGGCAATCGCCCGCGCCAGCAGCGCGCGCTGGAACTCGCCGCCGGAAAGGGTCTGAACCTCGGCCTTTGCCAGATGGGCGATACCGACCTCCTCCAGCGCTTCGGCGATCGCATCAGCCGAAAGCGGCCCGGTCAGGGTCATCAACCGCCGCACCGTCAGCGGCAGGGAGTGATCGATGGCGAGCTTCTGCGGCACGTAGCCGATGGTCAGGCCACCGGCGCGCTCGACGCGGCCCTCATCGGGCGCGAGAACCCCGAGCGCCATCCGCGCGCTTGTGGATTTGCCCGCGCCGTTCGGCCCGATCAGAGTGACGATCTCGCCGCGGCGCACGCTGAAGCCCACGCCGCGCACGAGCCACCTTCCATTGCGGTGGAGCCCGGCATTGTCGAGCGAGACCAGCAGGTCATTCGAATGCATTTTTTCAAAACTCCGTCTTGTCCGCGTCTATGGCATACGTTATAGCGTAACGCAATTGATGTAATAACATTACGTCGAACTGCAATCCCCGGGCTACCCGCCTTCGAAAATAATGAGGATCTCATGAAAACGTCCCGCCTGCTTCTCCTCACGACGGCCGCGATGGCCCTCGCCCAGACCGCAGCGGCAGAAGATGCCCTCAAGGTCGTGACGTCGATCAAGCCGCTCTATTCGCTGACGACAGCGCTGACCGCGGGAACGGCGACCGAAACGACGCTGCTGGTGAAGGGCGCCGCCTCGCCCCACACCTATAACATGACGCCGTCCGAGGCGCGCGCCCTGCAGAATGCCGACGTCGTGTTCTGGATCGGTCCGGCGCTGGAGCATTTTCTCGACAAGCCGCTCGACGCACTCGGCGGCAATGCCCAGATCGTGGAACTGGAAGACGCCCCCGGCGTGGAGACGCTGGCCCCGCGCGAAGGCGGCGCTTTCGAGGCGCATGAACACGATGAGGATGATCACGAGGGCCATGATCATGAGGAAGACGGGCACGACGACCATGATCACGAAGCCGATCATGACGACCACCACCACGGAGAGGTCGATCCGCATATGTGGCTCGATCCGATGAATGCGAAGGCCTTTGCCGCCGCCATGGCGGAAACGCTTTCGGAAAACGACCCCGCCAATACCGAGATCTATGCCGACAATGCCGAAAAGCTCGAGGCCCGGCTTGATGGGCTGACGACCGACATTCAGGCTCAGATTGATGCCGTGAACGCCAAGCCCTATGTCGTCTTCCATGATGCCTACCACTATTTCGGCAACCGGTTCGGCGTTGAGGCTGCAGGCTCGATCACGGTCAATCCCGAAGCCCCGCCGAGCGCACAGCGCATCCGCGAAATTCACGACAAGCTGACCGAACTGGGTGCTGCCTGCGTGTTCTCCGAACCGCAATTCCCGCCGAAGATCGTCGATACCGTGATCGAGGGCACGGATGCCCGCACCGGCATTCTCGACCCGCTTGGCGCCGGTCTTGAGGACGGACCGGACCTCTATTTCCTGCTTCTGGAAAACCTCGCCGGCAACCTCACCGACTGCTTTGTGGCCGGGTAATCGACCACAAGGACATCGCCCGGGCGCGCATGGCCGGGCGTTGTGGCCTGCGGGTGAGTAGTGCCCCCGCAGGCCTTTTTTTGTCCGCCGGTCCGGGACCCGGCTATTTCTGCCGCTCCGGCCCCTTGCGTTCGGCCGATCGCGCCCAGAGGTTAATGTCGGCCTCGCGAGCATATTTGTCGATTTCGGCAAGCTCGGCTTCAGTGAAATCGGGTTTGTCGAGGGCCTTCACGCAATCGAGCACCTGTTCCGGCCGGCTTGCGCCGATCAGCGCGGTGGTGACCCGCCCGCCGCGCAGCACCCAGGCCAGCGCCATCTGCGCCAGCGTCTGGCCCCGCCGCTCGGCGATCGCATTCAATGCCCGGATATGCTCAAGCGTGTCCTCGCGCAGGAATTCATGGCGCAGCGATTTGCCCTGCGCCGCCCGGCTGTCATCGGGAATGCCCTTCAGATACTTTGATGTCAGCATACCCTGGGCCAGCGGCGAGAACACGATCGAGCCGAGCCCGAGTTCCTCAAGCGTATCCAGCAGGCCATCCTCCTCGACCCAGCGATTGATCATCGAATAGCTCGGCTGATGAATGACGAAGGGCGTCTTCAGTTCCTTCAGGATTTTATAGGCCTCACGCGTGCGTTCGGAATTGTAGGAAGAAATTCCCACATAAAGCGCCCTGCCCGACCGCACGATCTGGTCGAGCGCCATCATGGTTTCCTCGAGCGGCGTATCCGGATCGAAGCGGTGGGAATAGAAGATATCGACATAGTCGAGGCCGAGCCGTTTCAGGCTCTGGTCGCAGGAGGCCAGCAGGTTCTTGCGGCTGCCCCACTCGCCGTACGGCCCCTCCCACATTCCATAGCCGGCCTTGGACGAAATGATCAGCTCGTCGCGCAGGCCGGCAAACTCGTTGCGCAGGATATCGCCAAAGGCCTTTTCGGCGGAACCGGGCGGCGGGCCGTAATTATTGGCGAGATCGAAATGGGTGATGCCGGCATCAAACGCGGTCTGGCAGATCGCCACCTTGCGGGCGCGCTCGGTATCGTCGCCGAAATTGTGCCACAGGCCGAGCGATATCGCCGGCAGCTTGAGGCCGGAGGCGCCGCAGCGGTTATATTGCATCGTGTCGTAGCGGGTCTTCGAGGGTGTCCAGCGCATCATATCCTCCTGCCTGAAGAGGGCCGGGACGGCCCGGCCATGAAAAAGGCGGCAGAACGCCGCCTCTTGCGATTCGATTATAGGCAAGCCGGGCGCAAAGCGCCACGCCCTACCGCAACAACGCCCTGGCCGCCTCGGCATCCAGCGCCGCCGGCTGGGTGCAGGTCGTCGACAACGGGACGAAGGCGCCGGTCTCCCCGGATTTCAGGATCGCGGCCATGACGTCGACGCCGTGCAGCGCGCGGGCGAGCGAACAGCGGGCGTCGCGGCCTTCGATCAGCGCCACCGCCATATCGGCAAGGCCCGCCGTGCGGTAATTGGCGCGCTCGCCCTGGTTGGGCTTGCCGAAGGGGTGATCCTGGCTGTCGAGTTCGGACGTCTTGCCGTCGCGGCCCGCCGCCTCGACCTTGCCGCCGAAGAAGTTGGGGTCGGGCACGAACAGCGTCCCTTCCGTGCCGTAAAGCTCCATGTTGGAGTGACGGTGCACCCACACATCCCAGCTTGCGGCAAGGGAAATGGTCGCCCCGTTTTGAAACTCCAGCAGCGCATGGATATTGGTCGGCGTCTTCACCGGAATGATCTCGCCGTGCCGGGGCTTTGAGGTGATAGTGCGGGTCTCGTTCGCCATCGAGGTCAGCGCCGCCACCCGCTTTACCGGCCCGATCAGGTTGATCAGGTTGGCGATGTAATAGGGGCCGAGATCGAGCACCGGGCCGCCGCCGGGCAGGAAGAAGAAATCCGGATTGGGATGCCACATCTCCATGCCCGGGCTCATCACGTGGCAGGTGCCGGAGGTGACCCGGCCGATGCCGCCCTCATCGATATATTTGCGGGCGCGCTGATGGGCGCCGCCCAGAAACGTATCCGGCGCGCAGCCGACCGAAAGCCCCTTTTCGGCGGCGATACGGCCGAGCTCCTTGCCCTCGTCGACGGACAGCACAAGCGGCTTTTCCGAATAGACGTGCTTGCCCGCCTCGAGAATCCGCTTCGACATCTCGTAATGCGCGCCTGGAATGGTGAGGTTGACGATCACGTCAAGCTCATCGTTCTGGAGCAGTTCCTCGACGCTCTGTGCCGTCACGCCGTATTCCTCGGCGCGCGCGGTGGCCGCCGCCGGATTGATGTCGGCGCAGGCCAGCACCTTGAGGCCGCGAAACAGCGGCGCGAGAGAAAAATAGGTCGCGGAAATATTGCCGCATCCGAGGATGCCGACACCAAGTTCGCTGGTCATGAATGCCTCGTTCAGAAAGACTGGAAGGATGCGATCGACCGCTCGATCAGACGGTCGATATCATTCGGATTGTCGTGCTCGACGATGTAGTGACGGATCGGCAGCGGCTTCAGGACGCCCATCAGACCCTTCCAGTCGACCGTGCCGTGGCCGACATCGGCCCAGCCGTCCTCATCCTCGTTTTCGCCCGGCTCGGCGATATCCTTGACGTGGACGGCGCTGAGGCGGTCCTTGAACGTCTCGATCCAGTGCAGCGGATCGGCGCCGCCGCGAATGACCCAGGCGATATCGGCCTCCCAGGCAAGCGACGGGCCGCCCTGCATCAGATGCGTCATCGGCACGCTGCCATCGGCAAGGGCTGCAAATTCGAAATCATGATTGTGCCAGCCGAACACGAGGCCGGCATCACGCACCGGCGCGCCGGCCTTTTCCAGCCGCGCGCCGAAATCGCGCCAGCCCTCGGCCGTCGTCGGCCTGTCATCCGGCATCAGGAAGGGGCAGAACACGCTGTCCATCTTCAGCGCCGATGTGATCTCGAGCACGCGCTCGGGATCGTTCTCCAGCATGTTGAGGCTGAAGTGACCGGTCGGCATGGTAAGCCCGATCGTCGCCAGATCGGAAGAAAGCCGGTCGAGCCCTGCCTGATCGAGATCGTCATAAAGCGCGCCGTAGCCCTCGACTTCGCTGTAGCCCGCAGCCGCGAGCTTCTTGAAGATCGTCGAAAACGGCTGGTAGTTGCGCGCGCTGTATAGCTGAAACCCTAGTTTTGTCATCTGTTTCCTCCGGCTGCCGCCATTGATCCGGCCGGCAGGCCCTTCCTGTTATTCATGCCGCGCAGGACTGTCCCCTCGCGGCCTTGCTTCAAAGCCGCAATTCGGTTTTCGCGTCGAAGACCGAGGCGAGCGGGATATCGAAAGCGAAGCGGATCTTCTGGCCGACCTTGTAGCGGACATTGCCATTGACCCTGACCGTGATCAGGTGGCCTGCATGTTTCAGCCACAGCAGGCTGTCGGCGCCCATCGGCTCTTCAAGGTCGACCGTCGCCTCGTGCACTTCGAGGTTTTCCTCCGACAGCGCCTTGTCGATGACGATATGCTCCGGCCTGACGCCGAGCGTCACCTTGCCCGTCTCCGGCAGTTCGCCATTGGCATCATAGCCTTCGAGCGAGAAATCGACGTCATTGGTGCGAAACACCGGCTTGCCGTTCTCGCGGCGCAATTCGCCATCCATGAAGTTCATCGGCGGCGAACCGATAAAGCCGGCAACATAGCGGTTGACGGGACGATTGTAGATCGTGGTGGGCTCGTCAAGCTGCTGGATCACGCCACCGCGCATGATCGCGATCCGGTCGGCCAGCGTCATCGCCTCGATCTGGTCGTGGGTCACGTAGATCATGGTGTTGTGCAGCGACTGGTGCAGCCGCTTGATCTCCACGCGCAGTTCGGAGCGCAGCTTGGCATCGAGGTTCGACAAGGGCTCGTCGAACAGGAACACATCGACATCGCGCACCAGCGCGCGGCCGATCGCGACGCGCTGGCGCTGGCCGCCGGAAAGCTCGGCGGGCTTGCGCTTCAGAAGCGGCTCGATCTGCAGGATTTCGGAGGCGCGCTTGACGCGCTTGTCGATCTCCGCCTTCGGAATCTTCGCCACCTGAAGGCCGAAGGACAGGTTCTTCTCGACCGTCATCTGCGGATAGAGCGCGTAGGACTGGAACACCATGCCGATGCCGCGATCCTTCGGCTCAAGCCAGGTGACGTTCTTGTCCTTGATGAAAATCTGGCCGCCGGTGACGTCAAGCAGGCCCGCAATGCAGTTCAAAAGCGTGGACTTGCCGCAGCCGGACGAGCCGAGCAGCACCAGGAACTCGCCGTCCTGGATATCGAGATCGAGGTTCTTGAGGACGTCCACGGCCCCGAAGGAGAGCGACAGGTCCTTGATGGAAACACTGGTATTCATCATTTACCCTTTCACCGCGCCGGCGGCGATGCCGCGCACGAACAGCGGTCCGGAAACGAAATAGACGGCGAGCGGGACAAGGCCGGTCAGAAGGGTCGCCGCCATATTGACATTGTACTCCTTCACACCCTGAACCGCATTGACGATATTGTTGAGCTGGACCGTCATCGGATAGTTCTGCTGACCGGCGAAGATCACGCCGAACAGGAAGTCGTTCCAGATGCCGGTGGTCTGGATGATCATGCCGACGACGAAGATCGGCAACGACATCGGCAGCATGATCTTGAAGAAAATCTGCCAGAATCCCGCGCCATCGACGCGCGCCGCCTTGAACAATTCCTCCGGCAGCGAGGCGAAATAGTTGCGGAACAGCAGCGTCAGGATCGGCATGCCGAAGATGGTGTGCACCAGCACGATGCCGGGAAGCGTCGAGAACAGGTGTAGTTCGCGCAGGATGATCACCAGCGGATAGAGCATCACCTGATAGGGGATGAAGGCCCCGAACAGGAGCACGGTGAAGAAGAATTCCGAGCCCTTGAAGCGCCAGTTGGCAAGCGCATATCCGTTCACCGATGCGACCGCGATCGAGATGATGATGCCGGGAACGGTGATCTTGACCGAGTTCCAGAAACCGACGCTGATCCCTTCGCAGTAAAGCCCGGTACAGGCGCCGCTCCAGGCCTTGACCCAAGGCTCGAAGGTGATTTCCACCGGCGGGGCGAAGATATTGCCCATGCGGATTTCCGGCATGCCCTTCAGCGAGGTCACGATCATCACGTAAAGCGGGATCAGATAATAGACAGCGGCCACGAACAGGATGGAATAGAGAATGATCCTGGAGGGGGCGAGCCGGCGTTTGGGGCGCGGACCCGCGGGTCCGTTCAAAGCGATGTCAGCCATGTTGCTACCTCTTCTTGCCTCTGAATTCCATCAATGCCCAGGGCACGAGGATGATGAACACAGTGACCAGCATGACGGTGGATGCCGCCAGACCCTGCCCGATATTGCCGCGCTGGAACATCAGGTCGTAGACATATTTCGCGGGCACTTCGGAGGCGAATCCGGGTCCCCCTTGGGTCATGGCCACGACAAGGTCGTAGACGCGGACGATGCCGGAGGCGACGATCACCAGCGTGGTGACGAACACGCCGCGCATCATCGGAATGACGATGAAGATATAGGTGCGCCATGCCGGAATGCCGTCGATCTTCGAGGCCTTCCAGATTTCCGTGTCGATGCCGCGAAGCCCCGCCAGCATCAGCACCATGACGAGGCCCGTGCCCTGCCACAGCCCGGCGATCACCAGCGCATAAATCACGGTGTGCTTGTTGCCAAGCAGCGCGAGATCGCCGCCGGGCAGCCCGAGTTCATCGAGAAATTTCGGCAGGCCGAGGCCGGGATCGAGAATCCATTGCCACACCAGACCGGTGACGATGAAGGAAAGCGCGAAGGGATAGAGGAAGATGGTGCGGAACGTGTTTTCGAAGCGGATCTTCTGGTCGAGCAGCGTTGCCAGAATGAAGCCTACGACGAAAGAGAAGATCAGGCTCAAGCCCCCGTAGATAAACAGGTTGCCGATCGCCACATTCCAGCGCGTGGTGCCGAACAGGCGATCATACTGCGCGAAACCGACGAAGTTCTCGCTCGGCAGAAGCCTTGAATCGGTGAATGAATAGATGACCGTCCAGGCGGTGCAACCGATGAAGATGACCACCGCGGTGAGCATCATCGGTATGGCCGCGATCTTGGCGTTCAGGTTCTTGAACAGGCCCATCGGACGGCGAGCGACATCAGCCATTGCTGCTCCCCTCACGAGATTGGTGCAGAAAGAAAGGCGGAGCGGAATAACCCGCCCCGCCGCTCAACCGGGCAAATTACATTGCCTGTTCGATGATTTCCTGCTGGCGCTCCATCGCTTCGTCGACCGACATGTCGGAGGAGAAGAACTCGAGCGCGAGGTCGGTGATCTGGCCCTGCGTATCGGAGTCGAGCAGCTGCTCGGTCGACGGCAGCACGTTTTCGGGGTTGGCGAGAATCTCGATACCCTTCTTCATGCAGGCATTGGCGGCTTCCAGATCGACATCGCCGCGCACCGGCAGCGAGCCCTTGACGAGGTTGAACTCGACCTGGGTTTCGGGCGAGACCAGCATGGAGGCGAGCTCGAGCTGGGCGGCCGTGATATCCGGGTCATCCGTCTTCGGGAAGTAGAAAGCATCGCCGCCGGTATCGAGAACCGGGTTGTTGCCGAGGCCCGGCAGGCAATCATAGTCGACGCCGGCTTCCTGGCCGGCCTGGGCGAACTCGCCCTGCGCCCAGTCGCCCATGATCTGGGCCGCGGCGTCGCCCTGGATCACCATATTGGTGGCGACGTTCCAGTCGCGGCCGGAATAGGCATCATCGACCATGGTGCGGGCCTGCGCAAAGGCTTCCCAGATGGCGCGGTTTTCGTCGCTCATCACCGCTTCGGGATCCTTGTCGCCATTGACGGCGAGATAGTTGTCGACGCCGCCGATGGCGACCTGCATCACGTTGCGGATGCCGTCGACCTGCCAGGGCTGGCCGGTGGCAAGCGGAATGACGCCGGCTTCGCGCAGCTTCGGCGCGGCTTCCACCAGCTCGGCCCAGTTGGTCGGGACCGGGATGCCATTGTCTTCGAACACATGACGGTTCAGCCACATCCACTGCCAGGAGTGGATGTTGATCGGAACGCAATAGATGCGGCCGTCATATTCGCAGGCTTCGAGAAGCTTGGCGGGACGGATCTTGCTGGCCCAGTCTTCCTTCTCGGCAAGCTCGGTCAGGTCGAGCATCAGGCCGGCCTTGATGAGCTCCTCGGCGTCGCGGCCGGTGTTCATCTGGGTCGCGCCCATGGGGTTGCCGCCGAGAATGCGGCTGACGATGATCGGGTTGGCGGTGGTGCCGGAACCGGCGATGGCGCTGTCGACCCAGGTATTGCCGGTTTCGTTGAAATTGTCGGCAAGAACCTTCACGGCGGCAGCCTCGCCGCCGGAGGTCCACCAATGGGTTACTTCGAGATCGGTCGCGCTGGCGGAAAGCGGCATCGCGACGCCGGCAGCGAGTGCTGCGGTGAGAAGTGCATGTTTCATCTTGTCCTCCCAACTGAAACGTTACCGAAAAACGGTATTCAAATTCCCGGAAGCTGGCAACCTTTTTGTCGAAGTTTTTGTTTCAGTGCGACTTTAGTCGGAATTTTACGCACCCCGGCAGCATGCCTTATTGCAACGCAAATAACCCATCAAATCATTATTTTAATTGGATTTTTCAAAGAAAATCGGCTTCCGAAATAGCGCTTATTCGCTAACGCACACAATGTGGTGACCTATGCGTCATGACCCAGGGTACACCTTGAAAATCAGGGGCTCGAAGGGCCAGAAACACTTTTCTGTATCGTTTCAGTTCTTGCCGCGCTACATTGCTGTCATCCCCTTTCCTGGACGGGAGGAGGCCACTTGACGCATGGCAGACAGCGCTTTTTTTTGCGCATGGATTGCCGGGAGACGCTATAAGCGTCGGCGACAGGCGGGGCTGTTCAGGGCGAGGCGGAAGAGGTGCAACCTCGAGACGCAGACGAGCCGGGGCGCGCGACCAGTTTCGCGCGGCAAAGCACGTTTGCAATCATGTCCGGTTGCCGGCGAATGAGGAGACGCAATGAAACCGACGACAAGCCGCACAGAGGGCCGAACAGAGAGCCGCACAGCCGAAACCGCAAACGCCCGGCCGACGCTGAAGACCATCGCCTATATGACCGGGCTCGGCGTCACCACCGTTTCGCGCGCGCTGAAGGATGCGCCGGACATCGCCGAGAACACCAAGGAGCGGGTGCGGCTGGTCGCCAAGCAGCTCGGCTACATGCCGAATCGCGCCGGCGTCAGGCTTCGGACCGGCAAGACCAATGTCATTGCCTTGATCCTCAACCTGGAAGAGGAAATCATGGGCATGGCCGGCCAGATGATCTTCGGCATTTCGGAAATCCTGGCCGACACGCCCTATCATCTCGTGCTGATGCCGCAGCCGATCCATCACGATCAGATGGCGCCGGTGCGTTACATCCTCGACACCGGCTCGGCCGATGGCGTGATCATCTCGCGCATCGAGCCCGACGATCCCCGCATCAAGCTGATGCGCGAGCGCGGCATGCCGTTTGCCGCCCATGGCCGCACCGAAGGCAGTATCGACTATCCGTTTCATGACTTCGACAATGACGCCTATGCTTTCGACGCCGTTGAAATGCTGGCGGGGCGCGGGCGGCGGCGGATCGTCAGCTTGCAGCCGCCGAGCCACCTGACCTATTACAAATATTTCCGATCCGGCTTCGAGCGCGGCCTTAGCCAGTTCTCGCTGGAGGAGACGCCGCTGACGTCGATCTCGACCGATTCGCCCCTGACCGAGATCCGCAGCGGCATGCTCGCGACGCTGCGCTCCAGCCATCCGCCCGACGCCGTGATCGCCTGCAGCGGCAGCAGCGCGATCCCGATCATGGCGGCGCTAAGAGACTGCGGCCTGACGCTTGGCCGCGAGGTCGACGTGGTGGCCAAGCAGCCGGCCGATTTTCTGAACTGGATCAACCCCGAACTCATCGCCATGAGCGAGGATTTCGGCCGGGCCGGGCGCGAACTCGCCCGCGCCGTTCTCGCCCGCATCGACAATGCCGGATCAAAGCCGCTGCAAAGCATCAGCAAGCCGGACTGGTCTAAAGCGCCGGCGGCAAAGGCTCGCGAAAACAGCTAAAGCCTGCGGAAGGTCAGCCGTCCGCGGCGATTGAGGAAGGCGAAGGGCGGGTGAGGACGTAGAGCGCGCAACAGGCGAGCACAAACGCGACGCCGGCCTGCAGCCACGGCCATGCGCCGGCAAACAGCAGAACCGAGATCATGCTGCAGCCCATGGCCGCCACGGCAAGCAGCTTGGCCGGCAGCGAGATCGCGCCCTCACGCCGCCAGCGGCCGAGATGCGGGCCGAAATGGGGATGGTTCATCAACTTTGCCTCAAGCTCCGGCGAGGACCGGGCGAAGGCGGCGGCGGCAACGATCAGGAACGGCACGGTCGGCATTACGGGTAGAACCGCGCCGACAAGGGCGAGCGCCACCATCACCCAACCAAGCCCGATCAAAAGCCTGCGCTTTACCGTTTTCATGCCTGCCTGCCTTCATCCGATCAGCCACACTGTGGCTCTACCGCATTGTTTTACCGTGACAACCTTGCCGAATCCATAGCGACTGGCTGCGGCAAAAAGAACATTGCCCAGCGCGTGGCCAGCACCGACGATGCACGGTTTGCGGCTCACATGCTCCGCAATACCGGCGATATTTTGACGCAACCGTTCAGGGGCTGGGCGCGCTCTCCTGACGCACTTCATCCGCCCCATCAATGATCGATTCGATCAGCCGGTCCCAATCGCTCTTCTCCGGCGCTTCGGGAACGACCTCTGCCGGCGCGGCGGAAATCGGCGCGGCCTCCACCGGCTGATCGGGCGCAGTCGCGCCGGCGCCGCCCGGCGATGCCTGATCCGAAGGCTCGCCTGCGGCACCCGCCTCGGCGTTGCGGGCGGCCTCGGCGGCGCGACGCGCCTCCTCTTCCCGGCGCTGCCGGTCAACCTCCTCCTGACGCTGGCGCTCGCGCGCCTCCACCCGTCCCTGGTAAAGCGCTGCCTCACGCCGCAAGCGCTGCTTTTCGAGAATGTCGGCCTGAAGGCGTTCCACGCGTTCGCGCTCGCGCTCGACCGCCCTCAGCGCCAGATAGTTGTCGATCTCGGTGAGATCAAGGGTGCGGTCCGGCGCGGCGAGCGGGCCGTTGAAGCCGATCGTGAAGCCGGCGCTTGCCCCCTCCTCGCCCTCGTCGCCAAGCTTGAGCGCTACATCGAGCGCGGCGTCCAATTCGCGCGAGTCCAGATCGGCCTCCATCGCCGCGTAGACGCTGGCCTCGGGCAGATCGACCAGCACATTGCGCGCCTGCAGCGTTCCGTCGGTGATCGCAAACGGGATCGCGATATCGCCAGCCTGGAAGCTGCCATTGCCGAAGAGCAGCCCGCGGACCTCCTCCTCGATCGCCTCATTGGTGATCTCGGTGCCCTGAGCGTCCGCCCAGGCGAGAAGTTCGTCCCTGAAGCCGAGATCGAGGCCGTTGAAGGTTGGCGATTTGAGCGTGACGATGCCGGACCCGCTGGCCTGCGACTTCAGGCCCCGCGCGGTATCGGCGGTGGTCTCCACCACAAGGCCGAGATCGAACGCGCCGGAGACGACGGGCGTCGCATCCGCCTGCCAGAGATTGTCCGGCAGGGTGGCGTCGGAAAGATTAAGCTGGGCCTGGAAATAGCCATTGCCATCGGTGTTGCCGAGCCGCATGTCGCCGGAAAGCGTGCCGCCCATCAGCCGGCCCGAAAGCCCGTTCAGCGCCATGCCGCCGCCGCGGAAATCGAGCTTGCCGCCCATGCCGGACACCGGCTCGGCAAGACCGATATCGAAGGCGCCCGCCTGCAGGTCCACGCTCGCCTCCGCCGTCCCGAAATAGGCGCGGTCGAACGGCACATCCGAAAGATTGCCCTCGGCGTCGGTGAAATCGGGCCCGAACACGGCCTCCGTCAGCCAGGCCATGTCGAGCCGGTCGAGCGCAAGCGCGCCCTCGAGCGAGGCCACCGGCCCGCCCCTTGCGAGTGAGAGCCGGCCGGCAAGGCCGTTATTGTCGAGCGTACCGTCAATGGCCGAAAGCGTATAGGCCTCGTCGTCGATATCGAGCGCCGCCTTCAGCGACACCGGCACCCCGAAGGCCGTGCCCGGAACGGCAAAGGCGTTCATCGCCAGATAGGGCTCCAGATCGGGGCTTTCGAGCGAAACCGAATAGCGGCCGTTCAGGAAATCACCCGCCGCGAGGCTCGCCTCGCCGCTGGCGGAGAACCGGGTCTCGCCGCTTGCCGCGCGAAAGCCGACGGTGGCTGGCCCTTCGGCACCGTCGCGATCGACGGAAAGCGACACCTGCGCGCCCGCCGGCGCCGGGATCGGCAGCGGCATCAGGCCCGCCTGCCCGAACAGCACCGCTGCATCCGGGTTTGACGCCTGAAGCTGGCCGCTGATGCCGCCCTGCCCCAGAAGCGAGTCCATCCGCCAGGAGCCGGAAATGCGGCTGCCATTGGCGCTGCCCTGGATCACCGCGGCGACCGCGGTGCCATCCTGCCCGAAGGTCAGGTCCGCCTCCAGATTGGTATCTTTGTACCAGAGCGAGCCACCACCCAGCATGGTCAGCAGCGGATGATCGCCGGCCCGTTCGCGCAGCATCGCCACGAAATCGGTAATGTCTTCGGCGGAAAGCGTCAGGCGGGCGGAGCCGGTCGGCATGTCCCGCATGGTCTGCGCCTGGCCCGAAAGCGTGATCGCCGCGCCCGAAAGATCGTCGATCTTCAGGCTGTCGATCGTCAGCGCGCCGGCCTGATAGGTGAAATCGGTATCGACCACATTGGCCGTCAAATCGAAGGCGTCAACGGCGCCGGCCCTGAGTGTCGCGTGAATGCGGTGCTGGCTGAGACCGCTATCGATATCCTCGCCCACCATCAGCCCGGCAAGAGCCCTGAGCGCGTTCAGATCGATGACATTGCCGGAGAGGTCGAAATCGAGCGTCGGCGGGGCCGCGCCGTCCGCCTGCCGCGACAGGGTGCCGTCCAGCACGGCATCGCCCGCGACAATCTGCAGGTTTTCAAAGGCCTGGGACTCAGGCGTCAGGATCACATCGGCGGAAAAGCCGGCGCGGTCGAGTTCGCGAATTTCCGGGCTGACCTTGCCCGTCAGCCATTGCGAAAGCCCGCTCGGCTGGCGCGAGGCGACCAGAAGCGACCCCGAAAAATCCGTGGTATCGCCGACGGCCAGACGCCCGGACGCCTCCACCTGGGTGCGGCCGGGCAGGATCGCCGAGCCGTTTTCGATCCGCCAGCCATCGCCGTCCGGCGAGGCGTCGAGCACGATCGAGCGAATGGTCGTGTCGCCGGAGACCAGCGCCGGCAGGCGGAACGTCACCTTGCCCGGCAATTGCGGGATCGGCACATCCCTGATGAAGCCGATCAGCACATCGAGGCGCTCGCGCGCGCTTGGCGGCGCGACCCGGCCCTTCTTCAGATTGGTGTCGTAATCGGAAAGCCGCTCGACATTGAATTGCTGGCCATTGGCCGTCAGCAGAAAGGTGCCGCCGGGCCGTGTGTCGAAATTGCCCTCGCCCGAGATCACATAGGGATCGACGCGGGTGCCGACCTCCAACCGGTATTCCGGCACCGAAAACGAGTTATTGGTGAGCTCGAACGTGCCGGCAACGCGCGGCGGCGGAACGTCCTGTTCGTCATCGGCGGTCACGGCAAGGCGGAAGTCGCCGGCATAGACCGGCGCGCCGGTCGCAAGCGAGACATCGCCTTCCATGGTCGCAGACAGCGGCCACTCCGCAGGCGTCGCCGACAGTCGCACCCGCACCGACCGAGTTTCGGGATCGGGTCTGCCGGTGAGGATAGAGAAGCTCCCGGCGCGGCCGTCGAGCACGCCCGTTCCTTCCATGCGCCACGGACCTTCGATCGCGTTGGCGGAAAGCATGGCGTCGATATCGGTCAGGCTGCGCATCCGCCCGCTTGCCGCATCGGACAAGTGAATCTCGCCGTTGCGCACCTCGACATCCTCGAAGATCACGCGGCGGGCGGCGATCGAACTTTCGCCGGTATCGGTCCACGCCAGCGCGCCATCCTCATCGAGCGAGAGATTGAACACCGGGTGTTCGAGCTGCATCTTGAAGATGCGCATCTCGCCGCTCAGGAAGGGCGCCAGTTCCGCGTCCATCGAGAAGGATTCAGCCGTGGCAAGCGGCGTGCCTCCGGCATCGCGGCCAACGCTGACATCGTGCATGGTGATCGCCGGAAACGGCAGGATGCGAACATCGACATCGCCGAGCACCTCGACCTTCTTGCCGACCACCCGGCTCGCCTGCACCTCGAATTCCCGCCGGAAGCTGCTCCAGTCGATGAAATAGGGAGCAACCAGCGCGACACAGAGGACGAAAACCAGAAAAGCGCCAATGATAACCAGTATTCGTGCCAGCAAACCTGCTATTCCTCTGTCACTTGCGTTTGCGGCTCCGGCCGCATTGGCCAGAACCTAGCACAGGGTCGATTGGCAAACCAGTTCAGGCACCGGTTCCGTGCAGGGCGTTATACCCTTTTTCCGCGCGGCACCGCACCGGCTGCAATCAGAATATCTTGCCCGGATTGAAGATATTGTCCGGGTCGAGCGCCTGCTTGATCGCGCGCATCATGGCGACCGCGCTTCCAAGCTCCTTGCCGACAACGCGTTTCTTGCCCTGGCCGACGCCATGCTCGCCGGTTGAGGTGCCGCCCATGGCGATCGCGCGCTCAGCAAGGCGGACGGTGAACGCCTCGATCTTCTCGATCTCGCCGGGCTTGTCCTTGTCGAACAGCACCAGAAGGTGGAAGTTGCCGTCGCCGGCATGGCCGACCACCGGGGCGAGAATCCCCTGCTCCGCGATATCAGCCTGTGTCTCGCTGACGCAATCGGCAAGGCGCGAGATCGGCACGCAGACATCGGTGGAAAAGCCCTCATAGTCCGGCTTCAGCGCCCTGCCCGCCCAATAGGCGTTGTGGCGCGCCTTCCAGAGCCGATTGCGCTCCTCGGCATTTGCCGTCCAGACGAATTCCGAACCGCCGCATTCGGCCGCGATCTCCGCGAACTGCTCCGACTGCATCGCGACCGCCTGCTCACTGCCGTGAAATTCCAGGAGCAGCAGCGGCGTTTCGGGAAAATCGAGGCCGGAATAGGCATTGCAGGCCTTTACCTGCAGGGCGTCGAGCAGCTCGATCCGGGCGACCGGAATGCCCATCTGGATGGTCATGATCACCGCGTTGCAGGCATCCTCCAGCGTGGCGAAGGAAGAGACGCCGCCAGCGATCTTTTCAGGTATGCCGGCAAGCTTCAGCGTCGCCGAGGTGATCACGCCAAGCGTGCCCTCCGCGCCGACGAAAAGCCGCGTCAGGTCGTAGCCGGCTGACGATTTGCGCGCGCGGCTGGCGGTTGTGATCTCCTCGCCATCCGCCGTCACTGCCGTCACCGCCAGCACCACATCCTTCATCGTGCCGTAGCGCACGGCGTTGGTGCCGGAGGCGCGGGTGGAAGCCATGCCGCCGATCGAGGCGTTGGCGCCGGGATCGATCGGGAAAAACAGGCCGGTGTCGCGCAGATATGCGTTCAGCTCCTCGCGGGTGATGCCTGGCTCGACCGTGCAGTCGAGATCCTCGGCGTTGACCGCCAGAACGCGGTTCATGCGCGAAAAGTCGATCGATATGCCGCCCTCGGGTGCGTTCACCTGCCCTTCCAGCGAGGATCCCGTGCCGAAGGGGATGATCGGAACCTTGTGGGCGGCGCAGGCCTTGACCACCGCCTTCACATCCTCCGCGCTTTCGGCGAAGAACACGGCGTCGGGAAGCTGCGCCGGCAGATACGTGGTTGTGTGGGCATGCTGGGCGCGGAAGGCCTCGCCGGTCTGCACCTTGTCGGTGAACCGCTGCTTGAGGATGGCGATGACGGTTTGCGCCGCCTCGGGGTTTCTGAGCCGGGTTGTTACATCCTCGATCGCCATTCTTGCACTCCGCGGGTAGGTTGCCGTAGCCTTCAGGCAGCGGTGACCGCTTTTATGACAGCATCGCCCCCGGCGTCCAGAGCGCGCACAGCCACGGAACGACGATGAACCAGATTGCAGACCATACTGCCCGCCTGCTTGGCGTCGAAAGCGTCGAACTCACCCATTTTTCGAGCGGCGACCTTTCCGCGCTGATGCGCGCCGTGACGGACGATGGACAGAGCTACATCGTGAAGACCGGTCCCGCGCCGGCGCTGGAAGCGGAGATGCTGCGCCTGATCGCGGCGACCGGCGCGCCCGCGCCTAAGGTGATTGCCGCGGATGATACCTTGCTGATCATGGAGGAGGTCGAGGGCCGCAGCGGGTTTTCGGGCGCCGAGGACGATCTGGCGCGGGTTCTGACCGCTCTCCACCAGCCGGTCGACAGACCCTACGGCTTCGGCGAGAATTTCTCTTTCGGCAAGGTCGCCATCCGCAATGACGAGACCCCGTCCTGGATCGCCTTCTGGCGTGATAACCGACTGCTCAACAGCCTCCCGGACCTGCCGTCTCCGCTCGCCCGGCGGGTCGAAAGCCTCGCCGCGAGACTGGGCGATATCATTCCCGACGATCCGCCGCCCGCCCTGCTTCACGGCGATCTGTGGTCGGGCAATGTGATGACGTCGGGCGGTCGCGTGACCGCGCTGATCGACCCGGCCTGCTATTATGGCGACCGCGAGGTCGATCTGGCGATGGCCCATCTTTTCGGCCATCTCGACGACCGATTCTATGGCCGTTATGGCGCGCTCGGTCCCGGGTTCGAAACGCGCCGCGCGGTCTACAGTCTCTGGCCGGCGCTGGTGCATTTCCGGCTTTTCGGATCGAGCTACAGGGCGATGGTAGAAGGTTTTCTGACTGAGACCGGGCATTGAAAACTGATTTTAGTCAAAAACTTAGCCGCCTTCGCTCACTTGTAAAATCGATTCGCATCTGATCGAATCACGCAAGGGGCTTGCCATGAGTGCCCGAACATGGCGATAAAGTGACAAAGCTTCGCCAGCGCGAAAACGGATAATGCTGGCGGTTACCTGCTGGAAGCATGATTCTTGCACAGAGTTTGTTTTGGCCCCCGAAACCCTTGCCAGCGCCGCGCGCCTCGCCCTGCCGGATCGTCAGGCTTTGACCGCGCCCGAAGGCACGGAACGGCATTGAAAGCAAACGTCCGAAATATGCATAACAGGACATTGGAATGACGAGAAAACTCAAAGTCGCCGTCGTCGGCCTGGGCGTCGGTCAAACGCATATCAGCCGCGGTTACCTTCCCAACCCGGAGCGCTTCGAAGTCGCCGCCATCTGCGATATCGACGCCAGCCACCTCAACGCGGTCGGCGACCGGTTCGGCATTGAGCGGCGCGAGACCGATTATCTCGAAATCCTGGGCATGGACGATATCGACGTGATTGACGTCTGCACGCCGCCCGGCACGCACAAGGCCCTGATGCTTGCGGCGCTGAAGGCCGGCAAGCACGTGATCTGCGAAAAGCCGCTGGTCGGCTCGCTTGCCGATATCGATGAACTGCTCGATGCCGAGTCGCGCTCCACCGGCCATGTCATGCCGATCATGCAGTATCGCTATAATGACGGCGCCCAGAAGGCCAAGCATCTGATCGCCACCGGCATTGCCGGCAAGCCCTATGTCGCGACCTGCGAGGTGCACTGGCTGCGCGACGCGCATTATTACGAGCACGACTGGCGGCGACACTGGAACGATGCGCTGGGCGGCGTGCTGATGAACCACGCGATCCACGCCAACGACCTGATGTTCTACCTGCTCGGGCCGGTGCGTTCGCTGTCCGCGCGCATCGCCACCCGCGTCAACCGCGGCATCGAGGTCGAGGATTGCGCCAGCGTGACCGTGGAACTGCATTGCGGCGCGCTCGCCACCACCTCGGCAACACTCGGTTCCGTCGAGCCGCTGAGCCGCATGCGGCTGTGCTTCGAGAACATGGTGATCGAGACCGACAGCCGACCCGACTTCACGGCCGAGGACGCGCCGTGGCGCTTTATTCCGGCGAATGACGAAATCGCACGCCGGATCGACGAGTCGCTGGCCGAGTTCGCTCCGCCGCCCACCGGCTTTGCGGGCCAGATGCAGGGTTTCCACAACGCCATCTGTACCAAGACGCCGCTGCCGCTGACCCTTGCCGACGCGCGCCACAGCCTCGATTTCGCCACGGCGGCATACTGGTCGGCAAAGACCTACAGCCCTGTACCCCTGCCGGTGATGGCGGATCACGCATTTTATCACGGCTGGCAGAACGCGATCTGACATCGCGCTGCGCAAACCAAAAAGCCCGAGCGCACGGCTCGGGCTTTTGCAGCGAAATCAAAGACTTTTATTAATAGCTTGCAGCGCGGTCTACAGACTGGCCGGCGTTCTGCGTCGCATCGATGGCGTTCGCCGTATCCTGGCCCATGCCCTCGATGGTGTTGCCGCAGGAGGCGAGCAGGCTCCCCATGGCGAGAAGAATGGAAGCGACGATAACCTTACCTTTAAACATTGCGAACTCCTGATTTTTCGTTCGGATATCCCTTAAACGTTCAGAACTCCGTCGTGTTCCGGACCAATGCTTGCGCGAGTGAAACTATCCCCCCTCCGCACCGGCCGCGAAAAAGTCTTCACAGTTTTTCCCCAGTTCTTCCCACCATTATCCACAAGAGAGAGCGGCGATTTCCACAGGCGGCGCCATACCCCGCGAAGACGCCCGGTAGCACTTCCAAAAGCCGCATTGCCACCCTACCTTCTTCCGTGCCCAAGCAGAGGAAGCCGCCGGTGACCGACCACACGGAAGACAGTGACAAGCTCTCCGCCATTCTGGCCCGCCTCCAGCCGGGGCCGGATGGCCGCGTCAGCCTCGATCAGCTCGACGGTGCGCTGGCCGAGCGGTCCTTCGGCGCGTTTCTGGTGCTGTTTGCCGTACCCAACCTGATACCGCTGCCGCCGGGCGCGACGCTGGTGCTCGGCATACCGCTGATCCTCGTGAGCTGGCAGATGATGGCATCGCGCCGCAAGCGCGTCTGGCTGCCGGAGCGGATCGCGCAATTCTCGATGGACGGGGCGCGCTTCATGGTGCTGCTGGAGCGGATACTGCCCTGGCTGCGCTGGATCGAAAGCGCGGTGCGTCCCCGGCACTGGTTTTTGAAAACACGGCGGTCGGAACGCCTGCTCGGCGCCTTTGCCTTCCTGCTGTCGCTGGTGGTGTTCATGCCGATCCCGTTCGGCAACTGGCTGCCGGCCTTCGCTCTGGCGATTATCGGCTTGTCGGATACCGAGCGGGATGGCTATGGCCTGATCATCGGCATCATCACCGGCGTGATCTCGATCCTGCTCGCAGGTCTGGTCGTGGTCGCCGCCGGAGCTCTGATTGCGCTGCTTTTCTAAAAGCTTACCTGGACTCCCTGAGACAGGTCAGGCAACCCGATTGGCAAGCTGCGTCGGCTGCAGGGCATGGCGGATCGCATCGGCCACCGCCTCGATCAGCTCGCCGCGCTGATCCGAAAACCGCAGCCGGATATCGTAATAGCCGAGTTCGGGAAGCCCCTTGTCGGGCCCAAGCACTTCCATATCGTCGGTGACGTAATAGGCCGCCATCGGCGCGACGGCGAGATCGGAGAGAACGGCTGCGCGCTGAACCATGGTGGTCGCGCTCAGATAGGCGACGCGGTAGGGTCGGCCGGCCTCGGCGAGCGTGCGCACCGCCTCATGCCGCCAGCAGCAGCTCTGCTCCCACATCGACACCGGCAACGGCTCCTTGAGATAGGCTGTGCCGCATTTGGCGCCGACCCAGACCAGCCTTTCGCGCATGATCAGCTCGCCATCATCATCCTTGCCCGGAAGATCGCCGGAGTTCAGAAGGGTGAGGTCCAGACGCTGCTCGCGCAGGCGCTGGGCAAGCCCGTTCGAATTGTCGATCGTGACGTCGACCATCACGCTCGGAAACGCCTCGGCAAAGCGCTTCAGCACGGTCGGCAGCACGCGCTCCCCGATATCGTCTGTCGCGCCGAGCCTGACCACGCCGTGCATATCGGGATGGCGGAAACGCGACATCGCCTCATGGGAAAGCGCCAGCATGCGCCGCGCGTAAGACAACAACGTCTCGCCGCTGCGGGTGAGCCGCACGGACCGGGAGTCGCGCACAAACAGAGAGGCTCCGACAACCTCCTCCAGCCGCTTGATCTGCATCGACACTGCCGAGGGCGTTCTGAAGACCCGCTCGGCGGCCCCGGAAAAGCTGCCGGTCTCCGCGATCGCGACGAAGGTGCGCAGAATATCATTGTCGAGCACCGGAAGCGGCGTTTGCAGGCTCAGGGTCATGGCGGCCTCTTGGATCAATATTTTTGACTGAACCTATGATTACATTTCGTTTGATTGAATGTCAAATCCGCCTACCTTTGTCTCATGACCCGCACTTGAAGGAGAGAAGTCATGGGATTGTTCATCATATTACGCCATCTGGTGGCGCCGCTCGCACGATATGCCAATCTGCAGGATCAGCTTGCCCGCAAGCAGCAGTTTGAGGAAAACATCAGGCGGATCCCGCCCCATCTGCGCCGGGATGTCTTTGCCGACGACCGCTACTGGCGCCATGACTGAGACGCCCTAGACGCACCGGTCGGCCATATTCATTCCGCCTGAAGGGGCATGGCCGACCGTAAAAATCGATCCATTCGAAGTCGCGTGCTCTTTCCCGCCGCATTTGTCTGTGTCAATGTCGTAAACAGACTATTGGCGACCCGGTTTCTTGCGGAAATTGTATTTTTTCAAGTGTCGAATCCGGCTCTCAGCGCGGCGGTGTCCATCATGGTAAGATCGTTTGTTTTTTATCTCGTTCCGCAATTCTCGCTGCTGCCCTTTACCAGCGCGATCGAAGCGCTGCGGATTGCCAACAGGATGCTCGGCTACGAGGCCTATCGTTGGCGGATCGCCTCCGACAGCGGGCTGAAAGTCTGTTCGTCGAGCGGCATCGCCGTCGAGCCGGATACCTCGCTTGCCGACGAGCGCCGCGCCCTGATGGGCGAAAAGCGCCCCGATCTGGTGCTGGTCTGTTCCGGCATCGACGTCGAGGACTACTACAACAAATCCTTCGAGGCGTGGCTGCGCGAGCTCAACAATCGCGGCTGCGGCATCGGCGCGATGTGCACGGGAACGCACCTGCTGGCCCGCGCCGGCCTGCTGAAGGGCCGCCGCTGCGCGATCCACTGGGAAAACATGCCGGGCTTTACCGAGACCTGGCCGGAGATCGACGCCCATGCCGATCTGTTCGTGATCGACCGCAACATCTATACCTCGGCCGGCGGCACCGCCTCGCTCGACATGATCCTGCACCTGATCGGCCGCGAATTCGGCGAAGGCCTCGTCAACGCGATCTGCGAACAGGCGCTGACCGACCGGGTGCGCCTGTCGTCCGAGCGTCAGCGCCTGCCGCTCAGCGCCCGTCTCGGCGTCCAGAACGGCAAGGTGCTGCAGATCATCGAACTGATGGAAGCCAATCTCGCCGAGCCGCTGTCGCTGATCGAGATCGCCGACGCGGTCGGCCTGTCGCGCCGCCAGATCGAGCGGCTCTACCGGCAGGAGATGGGCCGCTCGCCGGCGCGCTACTATCTTGAAATCCGCCTCGACCGCGCCCGTCGGCTGCTGGCGCAATCGACCATGCCGATCGTCGATGTCGCGGTCGCCTGCGGTTTCGTCTCCGCCTCGCATTTTTCAAAATGCTACCGCGAAATCTACCACTGTTCCCCCCAGCAGGAACGCGCCCAGCGCCGCCAGGCCCGCATGTCCGTGCGCGACAGCGCCATCGGGGTTGCGGTGTAGCGCCTTCGGGTTGCTCACAAACCAACCCTTTTTACGGACGTCATCCTCGGGCTTGTCCCGAGGATCTAACCCCCCTTCCGCACGAGCGGCGTTGGCGGTCCGTAATAGTTTGGTTTGAATTGACTCTTCGTCCGAAACGCCTGTCGTGTTGAAACGTGCTTAGACCCTCGGGACAAGCCCGAGGGTGACGAAGAGAGGCGGAGAACTTTGTCAGCGGTCTGATGCCTTCCCGGGTGAGACGGCCTACCCCCTCAGCAGCAGCGTCACCCAGCCATTGCGCCAATAGGTGCGCTCGTGACGCATGCCTTGGCCGCGGTAGGCGGCGAGCACCTTCCAGCGCTGTTCGGCGAGAATGCCGGACAGGATGACCGCGCCGCCCGGCGAAAGATTGCGCTTCACGCCCGGCGCGAGCTTCATCAGCGGGCGGGCGAGAATATTGGCGATGATCAGGTCGAACGGCGCATATTCGGAAAACGCGGCGTGGTGAAAGCCCGGCGCGGTGACGAAATCAATGCCGGAGACGATGCCGTTCGCCCGCGCATTCTCGCGCGCCACCTTGACGGCGACCGGATCGATGTCCGTCGCCAGAACCGGGATCGGGCGCAGCTTGCGCACCGCCATCGCCAGCACGCCGGTCCCGGTGCCGAGATCGAGCGCGTTGAGCGGCTGTTCGGCCTTCAGCACGGTATCGATCATTTCCAGACAGCCGCTTGTAGTGCCGTGATGGCCGGTTCCGAACGCCTGGCCCGCCTCGATTTCGATCGCGATGTCGCCCGCGCGGCGGTGTTCGCGGTCATGCGAACCGTGGACCAGGAAACGCCCGGCGCGCACCGGCTTCAGCCCTTCCAGCGATTTCGCGATCCAGTCGATATCCTCGATCTCTTCCTTCTCGATTTCCGGACCGCTCTCGTCAAAGACGGATTTCACCGCATCCGCGAAGATCGCCCGCAGCGCGTCTTCCTCTTCGGCCTCGAGATAGACCGAGGCTTCCCAGCGGTTGGCCTTCTCGTCGATCTCCATGGTCGCAAGCGCATAGGGTTCCTCGCCGAGCGCCATCGAAAGCGCATCGAGCACCTGGCCCGCGCCGGCTTCATTGGTGGTGACGTATAGTCTGATCTGGCTCACGGATCGGCCTTTCCTGGAATTCCTGCCATCCGCGATAAGCCCGCCGGCCGGCAATGGCAAGGCTGCGGCCGTCAGTTGATAAGGTTTTCGAGCTTCTTCACCGCGACATCCGGGCTTTCGCCATAGGCGATCGTGCCCTTCAGCACCCCGCCATCATCAAGCAGAAACACCGAGGCGTTGTGGTTCATCGTGTAATCGCCGTTCGGCTGATCGGGGTCGAGCGGCACTTTCTCGTAGTAGATGCCGAACTTGTCGAGCGCGGCGCGCACCTTCTCCGGATCGCCGGAAATCGCCTCGATCCGGTCGGAGACGTTGGAGAGATAACGCTCCATGGTTTCCGGCGTGTCACGCTCGGGGTCGACCGACATCCAGTAGGCGTCGATCTTGTCGCCATCGCGATCAACCTCGTGCAACCAGCCGTTCAGCTCGTAAAGCGTTGTGGGGCAGACTTCCGGGCAATGGGTGAAGCCGAAGAACAGCGCTGTCGGCTTGTCGCGCAGCGCCTGCTCGGTGATCGGCTGGCCGTCGCCGGCGGTCAGCTGGAACGAGGGACCGAAGGGGACATTCATCATCTCCTCATTGGTCTCGCCGATCTCATAAACCAGCCAGATCAGCACCGCGCAGATGACAGCGACGGAAGCCCAGAGCACACGACGGAAGGTTTTCATGCTTATCCCTTGTTCGGCGCGGCAAGCGCCGCCCTATTCCTCCAGAAGACCGTGCTTGCGGTGCCAGTCCTCGATCGAAAGCTCCGGATAGCCGCCGAAATGGACATGGCCGGGGCCTTCCGGCACATCCACCCAATTGGCCTTGGAGTCCAGCATGATATGCACGATCTCCGGCGGACGGGGCAAGGGCGTATCCACCGCTGCGGCAATTGGATGCACCAGTTCCGGCCAGCGCTCGTCATAGAGATAGAGCGCGCTGCCGCAATTGCCGCAGAAATGCCGTTCGCCCTCGCTTTCGCCGTCATGCATGCGGGCGTGATAGAAGCGCTTGTGCTCGCCGCCCTTCAGTTCCAGCGTGTCGGCGTCCGCGCCGAGATTGATGGCGTAGCCCCCTGCCCCGGCGTGCTTGCGGCAGATACTGCAATAGCAGCGCATATAGGGATAGGGCGTTCGGCTCTCCACCGAATAGGAAACCTTGCCGCATTGGCAGCTTGCCTCAAGCCTCATGATGCTCTCCTCGTGCCTGCTTTACTCGGGCGCACCGTTTTCCCACACGACGTCCTGGCCGTAAAGCGGCACGGTCGACATCGACATCTTGGCAGAGCCCTCGGTAATCTCGCGGGTATGGGCCAGATAGATCAGCGTTTCATTGGCCTTGTCGTAGATGCGCTTGATGACGAGTTGCTTGAAGATCAGCGAGCGCCCTTCCCGGAACACCTCCTCGCCATTCTTGTCGAGGTCGATTTCGCCGATCCTGATCGGCCCGGTCTGGCGGCAGGCGATCGAGGAATTCGACGGATCCTCGAACCAGTTGCCCTTCGACAACCGATCGATGATCGAGCGGTCGAAATAGGCGATATGGCAGGTCACGCCGTCCACTTCGGGATCATGCAGGGCTTCAACGACGATATCGTTGCCGACCCAGTCGACCCCGACCTCGCCCACCTGCTCCGCATGCACGGCACCCGCAAGCAACAGGCCCGCACAAAGAGCAAAACCAAACCGCTTCATATCGAAACTCCCTGAAAATCCATGCTCTGAAGATAGGTTTACGGCAGCATGATGCAAGCGGCCATGACGGGAAGAAGCGCGAATTGCGTCCGGCTTTGCCGCTTGCTCCCAATACTCTCTCCCGCTGGCGGGAGAGATGCCCCGAAAGGGGCAGTGAGGGTGGTTCGGCATTTCAAACCGTGACGGCGTTCGAGGGGATAGGCTCCCCCCTCACTGTCGCTTTCGCGACATCTCTCCCCTCCGGGGCGAGAAGATTTGGGGGGCTATGCGGAGGGGTCAGGTCAATCCCCAACTCAGTCCAATCACCCGCCGATCAGCGCCAGCCACTCATCCTCGTCCATGGTCTCAACGCCGAGTTCCTCGGCTTTCTTCAGCTTCGAACCTGCGCCGGGTCCCGCGATCACGATATCCGTCTTCTTCGACACCGAGCCGGACACCTTGGCGCCGAGGCTTTCCGCCTTGGCCTTGGCCTCGTCGCGGGTCATCTTCTCAAGCGTGCCGGTGAAGACAACCGTCTTGCCGGCAACGGGGCTGGAGGTATCGATGCGCTGCTGGTCGTCCTCAGGGGTCACCTCTTCCAGCAGCCGCCCAATGACCTCGGTGTTCTTCTTCTCGGCGAAAAACTCCGCGATGGCGCGGGCGACGACCGTGCCGATGCCGTCGATATTGTTGAGATCGTCCCAGGCCTCGCCCTCGCCGCTTGCCGCCTCGCGCATCGCCTTTTCGAAAGCTTCATAGGAGCCGTAGGAGCGCGCCAGCAACTTTGCCGTGGTCTCGCCGACATGGCGGATGCCGAGCGCGAAGATGAAGCGGTTGAGGGCGATCGTGCGCCGCTCGTTGATCGACTCGTAGAGATTGGCGACCGAGGTCTTGCCCCAGCCGTTGAAGTTCTCAAGCTTGGTGAGCGCCGCCCCCTGCCGCCGCTCCAGCGTGAAAATGTCGGGCGCGGTGCGGATCGCCAGCGCCTCGTCCTCATGTTCGAAGAAGAAATCGACCTGCTTGGAGCCGAGCCCCTCGATATCGAAGGCGTTGCGCGAGACGAAGTGCTTCAGGTGCTCCACCGCCTGCGCCCGGCACGAGAAGCCTGCCGTGCAGCGCCTGACGGCATCGAGCTTGCCGGTCTTCTCGTTGATCTCACGCACCGCATGCGCGCCGCAGACCGGGCAGTGATCGGGAAAGTGATAGGGTTCGGCATCGTCGGGCCGTTTGTCCGGTACGATATCGACGATCTGCGGAATGACGTCGCCGGCGCGCTGGACGATGACATAATCGCCGATGCGGATATCGCGACCCTCGCGGATCGGCTCGCCGTTCGAGCCTTTGCCGGCGATGTAATCCTCATTGTGCAGCGTCGCATTGGTCACCACCACGCCGCCCACCGTGATCGGCTCCAGCCGCGCCACAGGCGTCAGCGCCCCGGTGCGGCCGACCTGGATATCGATGTTGACAAGCCGCGTGATCGCCTGTTCGGCCGGGAACTTGTGCGCCGTCGCCCAGCGCGGCGAGCGCGAGCGGAAGCCGAGCCGCGCCTGAAGGTCCAGCCGGTCGACCTTGTAGACGACGCCGTCGATATCGTAATCGAGATCGCCGCGCTGAACGCCGATCTCCCGGTAATGATCGATGAGATCATCGACGGAGGAAAGCCGCCGCATCAGCGGATTAACCGGAAAGCCCCATTTCTCGAAGGTCTCGACCATGCCCATCTGGGTATCAGCCGGCATCTCCGACATCTCGCCCCAGGCATAGGCAAAGAACCTGAGCTTGCGCTTCGCGGTCACCTGCGGGTCGAGCTGGCGCAGCGAGCCCGACGCGGTGTTGCGCGGGTTCACATAGGTAGGCTTGCCTTCCTCAGCTAGCGCTGCGTTGAGCGCCGCGAAATCGCTCTTGGCCATGTAGATTTCGCCGCGCACCTCGACCACCGCCGGCGCGCCCTTCGGCAAACGGTTCGGGATCTCGCTAATGGTGCGGACATTGGCGGTGACATTCTCCCCCGTCGCGCCATCGCCGCGCGTCGCGCCGGAGACGAGCACGCCATCCTCATAGCGCAGCGACATCGACAACCCGTCGATCTTCGGTTCCGCAGTGAAGGCGATCGAACCATCCGGCATCTGGCCGAGAAAACGATAGACCGAGGCGATGAAATCCTGCACGTCATCGTCGGAAAACACATTGCCGAGGGAGAGCATCGGCACCGCGTGCACCACCGGCGCGAACGCCTCTGAAGGCGTCGAGCCGACCCGGCGCGACGGGCTGTCTTCGCGGACAAGGTCGGGAAACTGCGCTTCCAGCGCGTCATTGCGCTGCTTCAGCGCGTCATATTCGGCGTCGGTAATCTCCGGCGCGTCCTTGCCGTGATAGGCGACATCGTGGCGGGCGATTTCCGCGGCCAGATGCGCAAGCTCCGCCTCGGCCTCATCGCGGGACAGTTCCTCGACCGGTTTCTTCGCCATGTCACACTCCTTCGCGGCTCCCCCGCTGAATTAGAGCGGAATGGCGCGAAATGGAAGCGGGTTGATGATCAAGGCGCTGCCGCATTCGATGCGCTTCGGTCGAACGCGGCCTCGCCGCCCCAATCTCCCCCCTTGAGGGGGAGATGTCGCGAACGCGACAGAGAGGGGTAAAGGG
>NZ_JBAKFQ010000026.1:0-67989 GCF_053484255.1 Martelella sp. FLE1502 | reverse complement strand
GGAACTACTTCAAATCAACAGCATGCGTTGCAGACTAATCGCCCGATGCTCTAGAGCGTCCTTTGTGCATCCGAATGGATGCAAGGCGCTCTAGGCGTAGCGGGCCGGAGCCATCAAAGCCCGACCGACGCGGCAACCGCCTCGATGATCCGCCGATGGACATCCGCCCGGTCAGCCCCCTCGGGGTCGTCGCACACCGGGTCATCCTGTTCTTCAGCCAGAAGAGCAGCGCCGTTTTGCGTGCATTCGGCCAGAAAGGTGAAGTGATGCGCAGGCGCGATGACAACGCGCTCTCCGTCCGGCAGGCGCGCGACAAAATTGCTGCCGGCTTCAGAAACATCCGTTGCCCGCATGAGGTTTTCCTCGCCAAGATTGATCACCAAAACCGGAAGTTCCGCAGCATCGATACTTTCCTGCGTTGCCGCATAGGTGAAACCGGGATCGATGGAGATGGCGCGGCTGACCCGTTCGTCACGGGCATCTGCCGAGAACCCGTCAGGCAGACGGTCAAGATCGAGATTGCCCTTGGACATGAAGATGCAGTCGAGCTGTTCCGGGTTCACGCCGCAATAGTCAGCGAAAGCGGCAGCATCGAACCTCAGGCCGGCGAGATTGAGCGCCGTACCCCCGCCCAGCGAAAATCCGATTGCGGTCACGTCCGACAGGTCGACATGCGATCCCAGAACCGGATCAGCCAGCAGGATATCGAGCGCGGCCGAAAGATCACCGGCGCGCCGGTCCAGAAAGGCAGAGGCACGCGGAGAGGAATCGCCCGTCGTACTGCCCGGATGATTGACCGCCAGCACCATGGCCCCGCGTTCGGCGAGTGCGGCCATCAGCCAGGCGCTGTTGTCCATATTGCCGCCGGAACCATGAGAGAAGAGAAACAGCGGAAATCTGCCATCGGCAATGCGCGCGCCCATCAGACCGGATGTGCCCTCGAAGACAGCGTTGCCGCCGACAATGCCGCGATAGCTCCTTGTTTTTGCAGGGTACCAGAGCGTTGCCGACAGCAGAGTGGGTCGCTCAACGCTTTCAACGGCCAGGCGCTCATAGCCCGGCAACAGGGTCTCGGCGGCAAGGACGGGAATAGCGAATGTCAGGACAGACAGAAAAGAGAGAAGAAGACGTTTCATCGGGGACACCTTTCAATGTGTTTGAGACGGTTTCTTCTTTCGCTTTCTGGCGTAAACAGCGTCCTGTTTCCGGTTTGAGGTCGCCGGAAACAGGTTTTTGCACTATTGCGGGCCGATAGATGAGGGATGATGTCATGCTGGTTCTACCGGTTCCGATGGTCACCGCACTGGTGCTGGGCTTTATGGTTTTGCGTATGCTTGCAGGCGAAAAGCGACCGCTCGCGATCGCCGTTTTTCTGTCGGCATGCGCGCTTCAGGGGTTCATCGTCGCGCTGGTGCAATATTACGGCGTAGCTCTTCTTCAGCCAGTGCAGCCGGTGACAGCCAGCGTCGTGCCCGTCTGCGGCTGGCTCGCATTCCGTTCCTCCTTCATCGAACCGATACGCCCGGGACGGGATTTCATCCATCTGTCCGCTCCCGCCTTCACCCTGTTTTGCATGCTATTCGCGCCGGTAACGGTGGATGCAATCATTCCGCTGGTGTTTCTTGCCTACGGCGCACGGATCCTGTTGACGCTGAGATCTGGCGGCGACGCCCTGCCGCTCGCCCGGCTGGAAGCCGGCCGCCAACCGCAATGGCTGTGGGCGGGCATTGCCGCAAGTCTCGTGCTCTCGGCCATCAGCGATACACTGATTGCCACTGTCATTCTTGCCGGTTCGCCTGCGCTCAAGCCACTGATCGTCAGCATCTTCACCTCGGCGGCACTTCTGGCTGCAGGCCTTCTCAGCCTTTCGCCGAATGCCTTCGGAGAAGGCGATCAAAAGGAAACGCCGCGCGCCAAACCGCCCGAAACCACAGAGGCGGATACGGAAATCATGGCGCGTCTCGATGCGCTGCTCGCTTCAGAAACAGTGTATCTCGACCCGGCGCTGACGCTCTCGCGGCTTGCACGCAGGCTCAAAATGCCCGCCAAGACCCTCTCGGCCGCCGTCAATCGCGCCACCGGCGACAATGTTTCACGTTACATCAACCGCTACCGCATCATACATGCCTGCGACCGCTTGAAGGCGGGTGACAACGTGACAGCGGCCATGCTTGCAAGCGGCTTCAACACGAAATCGAATTTCAATCGCGAATTCGCCCGTGTCACCGGGAAAAGCCCCACGGCGTGGCTGAAGAAAGAAGCCTAGGTCGTTCCACTTATACCAAGAGTCAATGATTAGGACCCATATGACCGGAGCGATTTTGAAAGTCGGCTAGGCGAAAGCCGCAGTCGTAGCCATAGCTACGGCGAGGATTTTCAACGACGCGGGCTTTCAAAAGCGCCCGGCCCCGAAGGGGTGCGGCTGGAATGGCCACCGAGGGCGTCAAAATCCTCGCGCGATGCTCCTGCATCGCTCTGCGGTATTTTCCTACTCGGATGACCATTCCAGCGCGCATCATATGAGTTCTAATCATTGACTCTTGGTATTAACCCCGCGAACAGGTCCGCCTGCGGCGGCTCCTCCCACGCGTTTTCGAGCTTCAGCAGGAATTTCTTGGTCGGCAACCCGCCGCCGAAGCCGGTGAGCGCGCCGTTGGCGCCGATCACGCGGTGGCAGGGCAGCAGGATCGGCAGCGGATTATTGCCATTGGCGGTGCCCACCGCGCGGCTGGCGTTCGGATCGCCCAATGCCTTCGCGATCGCGCCGTAGGTCGTGGTCTCGCCATAGGGGATCGTCGCCAGATAGTCCCACACCCGGTTCTGAAAGCCGCTTCCCGACAGGTGATAGGCAAGGTCGAACTGCTTCAACTCGCCAGCGAAATAAGCGTCAAGCTGACGCCGCGCTTCCGCGAACGGCGCATCATAGCGCTGCCAGTCCGGCCATGGGCCGAAGGCCTTGTGGCCGGTCGGAAACGAGATGAAATGCAGCCGGTTGCCATCGCCCGCGACCAGCAGAGCGCCCACCGGGCTGTCGATATAGGTATAGAACAACCCGCTCATCGCGCCGGCCTCCGGATCGCCGTCGGCGGCCGTCCATAAAGCCTCGCAAACGCGGCATTGAAGCGCCGGACGCTGCCGAAGCCGGCGCGCGCCGCCACCTCCGCGACCGGCAGCGAAGTCTCGTCCAGAAGCCGCTTCGCCCGGCCTATTCTCAACGTCTGCGCCGTCTGCAATGGCGAGGCACCGACATGAACCGCAAAAAGCCGCGACAGATGCCGCGCGCCGACGCCGAGGCGTGCGGCAAGGTCCTCCACCGAGCCATCGTCCAGCGCACCCTCGCCGATCAGCTTCAGCGCCCGTTCGACCGTGGTGCGCGTGCCGTTCCAGGCCGGTGAAAACGGCGCGGTCTCCGGCCGGCAGCGCAGGCATGGCCGGTATCCGGCCCGCTCACAGGCGGCCGCCGTCGGGAAGTAGCTGACATTCTTCGCCAAAGGCTGTTTCACCGGGCAGACCGGCCGACAATAGATCATCGTCGTGCGAACAGCGGTAAAGAACCTGCCGTCATACCCCGGATCACGCGCCTGCCGCGCCGCCTCGCATGTGTCAAAATCCAACATGGCCAGATTTTAGCAGCGGCTGGGCGGCGAGGCGAGCACGTTGTCATTATGAGGTCCGAAAACGACCGGTGTGTCACTGCCATCGACCACATCATAATAGAAAGCTGAAATCGGCGCGCGCTCCATGCATACTTGCGGCGGTTCAAACAATCGTGTCAAAAGACACCCGAAACAGAAACTGTCATCACCATAGCGGAGCGGGCGTGACTGAGTGGTTGAAAGGCAATGCGGCACGGCCTATCCGTTTTGCAGGCGTCGGCGGCGTGGCCACATTGGTGCACATGGGAACGGCCGCCTTGCTGCTCTGGATATTTCCGGCGCTACCGGCGGCTTTCGTCAATCTCCTCGCCTTCATGGTCGCTTTCCTTGTGTCCTTTTACGGACATCGGCATCTGACTTTTTACACCCGAGGCAGGATGCACCGGTTTCTGATTGTCGCGCTTTGCGGCTTCGCGCTCAACAATGTCATACTCTATGTTGCTCTGGCCTCCTCGATACCCAAGCTCATTGCAATCATAATTGCGACGGCATGTGTCCCGGTCGTTACTTATCTGGCCTCAGCGCTTTGGGCCTTCAGGGAAAAATAGGAAATCATGGCAGAAACCAAGACACGTCCGTACCTCACCCTCATCGTCCCGGTCATGAATGAAGAAACGTCCATCGAGCCGTTTCTGAAGGCAGTTAACGACAAGCTGTCTGGCCTCCCTGCAGATCTGGAGATTCTGTTTGTGGATGACGGATCGACGGACAACACCCGTGCGGCCATCCAAAACGCGGCGAAAAATGACGAGCGGTTGCGCTATCTCAGACTATCGCGCAATTTCGGAAAGGAAGCCGCTCTGACGGCCGGCCTTGACCATGCCAAAGGTGACGCCGTCATACCGATCGACGTGGACCTTCAGGACCCTCCCGAATTGATTCACGATTTCTTGCGCCTTTGGCTGGATGGATTCGATACGGTTTATGCGCTTCGCAGAACGCGCCACGAGGACGGCAAGCGAAAACGTCTGTCTGCTGGCATGTTCTACCGCACTTTCAACCGCATATCAGCCACCCAGATACCGCCGAATGCCGGTGACTACCGCCTTATGAGCCGACGCGTGGTCGAGGCGATCAGACAGATGCCCGAACGCAACCGTTTCATGAAGGGCATGTTTGCCTGGCCTGGCTACCCCTCAACCGGCATAGAATATGACCGTCCGGCGCGACATGCCGGCGAGACGAAATGGAACTACTGGAAGCTGTGGAACTTCGCGATCGACGGGCTTACGAGTTTTTCCACCTGGCCGTTAAGGATCTGGTCCTACATAGGCGTACTGATTGCTCTGCTCAGCCTTATCTATATGACCCTCATCATCCTTCGAACGCTCATTTTCGGGGTCGACTGGCCAGGCTATGCGTCAATCATGTCGGCGGTTCTGTTCTTTGGTTCGATACAGCTGATATCCATTGGCATACTGGGCGAATATCTGGGCCGACTTTATCTCGAAGCGAAGTCGAGACCTGTTTATCTGCTTGAAGAAACGGAAGCCCCCTTGGGATCGCGCGATGCTGACGTTTAACAGCGATTTCAAAAAGAGCTTCCTTTTCGCGCTGGGTCTGGGGCTCGCCTATATTGCGCCGGTTGTTTTCTCTGTCGGCTATTATCTTGATGATCTGGGCCGCTCGCTTTGGGGTTACACTCTCTGGGGCAGCAATGCCCGCCCCCTTGCAGACCTGGTGATGACGGTTTTGAATTTCGGCAAGCCGCTTCAGGACATCTCGCCGATTCCTCAGATACTGGCTATTGCGGCGCTGGCATTTACCATTGCCGCTGCCTGCGCGAGATTCCTGCCCGGTCGACCATTCCTTGGCGCTCTGGCATTTTCGCCGCTGATCATAAGTCCGTTCTTTCTGGAAAACCTCTCATACAAATACGACGCACTGCCCATGGCGCTCGCCGTCGCCTGCGCGACGCTTCCGTTCACATACAATATCGATCGTCTGCCGCTCCGGTTCCTGACGATGGGCGGGTCCCTGCTCATGGCGCTTTGCCTGTATCAGCCGGCGATCAACATATATGTGTGTTTCGCCATTCTTTCCTTCCTGTTCTTTGTCTACAGGCAAGAACGCCGAGAGGCCTTCATATTCCTCGGATTGTCGATTTCTGGCTTGTTGATAGCATACGCGATTTACGCGATTGTGATCGTTCCTCTGACTTTGGATGGCGTTTACAGCCAGGCGCACGCAACCATCGTTTCGGGAAGTTTCGCACATATTTCCAGCATTGTTGCTCGCAACTTCGGGTGGGCCGGAACGCTGGTCTGGAAGCTTTATGACGGCGCCTTTCTCTATATCGTTCTCCCGTTCATGGCAGCCTATCTGTTTTTGAATTACCGGCTCGCCTTCAGGCGTACGGAGGGAAGCATCTATCTGGACCTTGGGGTTTTCATCATATTGCTGCTGTCCCCGGCCGCGCTTCTTCTCAGCATTGCGGGTCCAACGCTCCTGCTGGAAAGTCCGATTTTCGACCCGCGGGTTCTGGTCGGCCATTCCGCGGTGCTTGCGACTTTTTTTGTCGCCACTCTCTGGCTCATCCCCAAGAAGCTTGATGGCCTGAAATATGCGATCGTCGTGCCGTTAGTGTTCGCGTTCATATTCGACTATACCTACGCCAATGCCATGGCCGCCCAGAACCGTTTTGAGCGCATGATCGTAACCTCAATGGTCGAAGACATCGTGTCTGATGATATGCGTGGTGCACAATATCTGACATTTTACGGGACCATGCCCACGGCGCCGGAAACCCAACTCGCCGAGCACAAATTTCCGCTCATTGGGAACCTCAACCAAATTCCGTTCCGCGGCAACTGGTATTGGGGATATGTCAAGATGAAGCATTTCGGGATCCAGCTGGAGCATGATCACTTGACGGAGGAGGAAGTCGTTTCAACCGCCTGCTCTGCGGAGCATGAAAAGCAGGGCCTTTTCCACACGCTCTACAGGAACGGGGAAAACCTGATCATTTCCTTCCAGCCGATTGCCTGCGACTGAGAAGACTGTTCCCTTTTCATTCTCATCCGATGCGCTATATCATCGGCCCATGCAGGATGATTTCGCGACCATATTTCCGCTTCAGCGCGGCCGGGTGCATGATGCTTCCGGTCCCGGCGCGCCTTTCTTTGCCGCGGCGCTTTCCGGCGTCACCGGCGGCACGGTGCTGTGGATCAAGCCGGCATGGTTTGCCGAGGAGATCAATCCGGTGGCGTTTTCGGCGTTTTTCGATCCGCGTGACATCATTCTGGCGCGCACCGCCGACCAGACGGAAACGCTTGCCGCCGCCGAAGAGGGCCTGCGCTCGGGCGCCGTTGGCCTCGTCATCATGGAGGTGGACAAGCCGATCGAGCTCACCCCCGGCCGCCGGCTGCAGCTTGCCGCCGAAAGCGGGCGCAGCATCGGGCTTTCGCTGCATCCCGAAGGCGCCGGCAATCAGGCGGCGACCACGCGCTGGCTCTGCCGGCCGCTGTTTTCCGCTTCCGACTCGACTCTGCAGGCGTGGTCGATTATAAAGAACAAAACAGGAACAAATAACAGCTGGGCAGTGCGTTGGGATGAAACGGCGCGTCGTATCCATATGGTTTCAGAGACTGCCGAGCGAGCGTCTCCTCAGGGCCCGCCCGGTTGATGGCCCGTTCGCCGTCACGCTGAGCGAGGGCAATCACGACCGGCTTTACGACCTCAACCGGGAGGCCGAGGGCCAGGGGCTGGAGCGCGGCATGGGGCTTGCCGATGCCCGCGCCTATGTGCCGGATCTCGTCACCCGACCCGCCGATATCGACGCGGACCGGCGCTTCCTCGTGATGCTCGCCCGCTGGGCGACGCGCTACACGCCCCATGCCGGGCTCGATGGCGAGGACGGGCTGGTGCTCGACATCACCGGCGCATCCCACCTTTTTGGCGGCGAGACGGCGATGCTTGAGGACATGAAGGAGCGGCTCGCGCGCGCCCGGCTTTCCGCGAAGATCGGCATCGCCGATACCCGGGGGGCGGCCTGGGCGCTGGCCCATTTCGCCCCGGGCATTGCACCTGCCGGCAAGACCTCGGCCGCGCTTGGCCCGCTTTCGGTTTCGGCGCTCCGCATCGACGAAAAAACCGCGACGGCGCTGAAGCGCCTTGGCCTCAACACCATTGCCGACATGGCGGCCCTGCCCCGCGCCACGCTCGCCCGCCGCTTCGACATGGCGCTGATTGAGCGGCTCGAACAGGCGCTCGGCACGCGCGGCGAGGCCGTCTCGCCGCTCTCCGAACCGCCGCATTACGGTGTGCGGATGAGTTTTCCAGAGCCGATCGGCCTTGTCGATGACGTGATGGCCGCCCTTTCCCGCCTGCTGGAGACGCTTTGTCTGCGGCTAAAGAACCGGGAGGCGGGGGCGCGCGCGATCACGCTTTCGGTGGAGCGCGTTGATCAGACTCGCCAGACCGTCACGCTCCGCCTCGCCCGCCCGATGCGCGATGCGACGCGCATTCTCCGCCTGTTCGAGCGCCCGGTCGGCGAAATCGACGCCGGTTTCGGCATCGAGCGGATCCGGCTCGAGGCGCGCGGCGTGGAAGGCCTGCCCGCCGAGCAGATCGGCGAAGGCGGGCTGGTGGAGGGCGAGGCGCTGGACGATCTCGTCACACGGCTCGGCGCCCGCATCGGTCTCGATAACATCGTCCGCTTCCAGCCGGTCGCAAGTCATATTCCCGAACGCGGCTTTACCGAAAACCCCGCCGCCTATGGCCGGGTGGATGCCGAATGGCGCATGGACCAGCCCCGCCCGTTGCGCATGTTCCCGCCCGAGCCGGTGACGAGCGATGCCGCCCGCCGCCCGCCCTCGCGCTTTTCCTGGCGGCGCATGCGGTTCGAGACGGCTTCAAGCAGCGGGCCGGAGCGGATTGCGCCGGAGTGGTGGCGGCCGGACGAGGCCTGGCGTTCCGGGCTTCGCGATTACTGGCGGGTGGAAACCCGCCAGGGGCTGAGGCTGTGGATGTTCCACACCCCGCAGGCCCCCGGCTGGTTCGTCCATGGCCTGTTCGCGTGAGGTCTTGCGATGGATTATGCCGAGCTCTGCGTCACCACCAATTTCACCTTCCTCACCGGTGCCTCGCATCCGGAGGAGATGATGATCCGCGCCGCCGAGCTGGACCTTGCGGCCATCGCCATCACCGACCGCAATTCGCTTGCAGGCGTGGTGCGCGCCTTCCGGGCGCTGAAGGAGATCAGGCGCAAAATCGAAAAGCAGGCCGAGGAACAGTCGATCCGGCTTTCGACCCATATCGACCCCTCCTCGCGCCAACCGTCCGGCGATGCCAAGTCCGTTGCCCTGCCGCCGATCCGCCGCCTGCCCCGCCTGATCGTCGGCTGCCGGCTGGTGCTGGCCGACAGCCCGGTCGATTTCGTGGCGCTGCCGAAGGACAAGCCGGCCTACCAGAAGCTCGTGCGGCTCCTGAGCCTCGGCAAGCGCCGCGCGCAAAAGGGCGAATGCCTGCTTTATCTGCGCGACATGCTGGAATGGGCCGATGGCTCCATCCTGATCGCGCTGCCGCAGGGGCTGGAGCAGAAGGCGGAAGCGACAGACCATATCACCCAGGCGCACCGCCGCTTTCCCGGCCATGTGTTCACGGGTGCTGCCCCGCGCTATGACGGTTCCGATTCCGCCTGGTTCAAAACCCTCACCGCCCTGTCGCACAAGGCCGGCGCGCCGATGGTCGCCGTCGGCGACGCGCTGATGCATCATGCCAGCCGCCGCCAGCTTGCCGACGTGCTGACCTGCATGCGCCACCACATCACCATCGACGCGATCGGCCATCTGGCGCTGCCGAATGCCGAGCGGCGACTGAAGCCAGCGCAGGAAATGGCGGATATCTTCCGCGATCACCCCGCCGCCATCCGCCGCACGCTGGAGATCGCCGCCCGCCTCACCTTCGATCTCACCGAGCTTTCCTTCAACTACCCGGCCGAAGTCGCCCATGGCGAGGCGCCGCAGGCTCGCCTTGCCCGCCTCACCTGGGAGGGGCTGAAGCGGCGCAATCCCGAAGGCATTCCAGCGCGCAACCGGGAGCTTGCGGAAAAGGAACTGGCGTTGGTCGGCGAGCTCGGCTACGCCGCCTATTTCCTCACCGTCCACGACATCATCGCCTTTGCGCGCGGCAAGGGCATTCTCTGTCAGGGGCGCGGCTCGGCGGCCAATTCCATCCTCTGCTATGCGCTCGGCATCACCGATGTCAGACCGGATATGATCGGCATGGTGTTCGAGCGCTTCGTCTCCCGCCATCGCGGCGAGCCGCCGGATATCGACGTCGATTTCGAGCACGAGCGGCGCGAAGAGGTGATCCAGCACATCTACAAGACCTATCGTCGCGAGCATGCCGGGCTCTGCGCCACCGTCATCCATTTCCGCTCGCGCGCGGCGATCCGCGAGGTCGGCAAGGTGATGGGGCTGTCGAACGATGTCACCGCCGCCCTTTCCGGCCAGATCTGGGGCATTTCCAGCAAGGGCGCCGAACCGGAACGGCTGAAGGAGGTCGGCCTCGACCTTACCGACCGCAGGCTGACCCAGACGGTGCGCCTGATCGGCGAGATCATCGGCTTTCCCCGGCACCTGTCGCAGCATGTCGGCGGCTTCGTCATCACCGAGGACCGGCTGGACGAGCTCTGTCCGATCGAAAACGCGGCGATGGAGGATCGCACCGTCATCGAGTGGGACAAGGACGATATCGACGCACTCAACATCCTCAAGGTCGATGTGCTGAGCCTCGGCATGCTGACCTGCCTGAAAAAATGCTTCGATCTCACCGCGCGCCATTACAACCGCCCGCTGACCATCGCCGATGTGCCGCAGGAAGATGAAGCGACCTATGACATGCTGCAAAAGGCCGATGCCATCGGCGTGTTTCAGGTGGAAAGCCGGGCGCAGATGAACTTTCTGCCCCGCATGAAACCGGCAACCTTCTACGATCTCGTCATCGAGGTCGCGATCGTGCGCCCCGGTCCGATCCAGGGCGGCATGGTGCAGCCCTATATCCGGCGACGGCTGGGGCACGAAAAGGTCACCTATCCGAAGGAGGAGTTGCGCGGCGTTCTCGAAAAGACCAAGGGCGTACCGCTGTTTCAGGAACAGGCAATGCTGATTGCCGTGGTCGCCGCCGGGTTTTCGCCGGAAGATGCCGACCGGCTGCGCCGCTCGCTCGCGAGCTTCCGCCAGATGGGCACGATTGGCGAATTCGAGACGCAGTTCGTGAACGGCATGCTGAAAAACGGCTACGAGCTCGATTTCGCCCAGCGCTGCTTCGCCCAGATCAAGGGCTTTGCCGATTACGGCTTTCCCGAAAGCCATGCGGCGGCCTTTGCCATGCTCACCTATGTCTCGGCCTGGCTGAAATGCCATTATCCGGCGGCCTTCGCCTGCGCGCTGCTGAACTCCCAGCCCATGGGCTTTTACGCCCCCGCCCAGATCGTCCGCGATGCCCGCGAGCATCAGGTCGAGGTGCGGCCGATCTCGGTCAATCACAGCGCCTGGGACTGCACGCTGGAGCGCCGCGCCGACGGCGCCTATGCGCTGCGCCTCGGCTTCCGCCAGATCAAGGGGCTGAAAAAGGAAGATGCCGTCTGGCTGGAGAACGCGCGCGGCAATGGCTATCAGACGCCGGAAGACGTGTGGCTCAGGGCCGGGCTGATGCCGGCGGTGCTGGAGCGTCTTGCCGAGGCCGATGCCTTTGCGGACGCCGGGCTGTCGCGCCGCGATGCGCTGTGGCGGGTCAAGGCGATCCGCGCGCCGAAACCGCTGCCGCTCTTTTCCGACCCGATCGACGGCGAGCATATCAGCGAACCGGATGTCATCCTGCCGACGATGAATCTCGGCGAACAGGTGGTGGAGGATTATGTCGCCACCCGCATGAGCCTGCGTGCCCACCCGATGGAGCTGCTCCGCCCGAAAATGCCCGGCCTGACACTGCATTCGGCGCTTGCGACAACGCCGCTGCGGCGCGTCAGCGTCTCAGGCCTCGTCATCACCCGCCAGCGCCCCGGCACGGCCTCCGGCGTCATCTTCCTGACGCTGGAAGACGAAACCGGCGTCTCCAACGTGGTCGTGTGGAAAAAGGTGTACGAGCGCTTCCGCCGCACAGTTATGGGCGGCCGGCTGCTGAAGGTCACCGGCAAGCTGCAGCGCGAAGGCGTGGTCGTCCATGTGATCGCCGAAACCATCGAGGATTGCTCCTGGCGGCTTGCCGAACTCGGCCACCCGATGGACGACGCCATCGGCATCACCGACCCGAAAGCCGACGACACCCCGCGCCGCCCGAAACTCCAGCCCCGCGCCCACCATCCGCGCGAACAGGCCAAGAAACTGTTCCCGAGCCGGGATTTTCATTGAGGTTTCACTCGATATCGCGGCATGAGATGCCATCGACGCAGCCATGAGAGGACGAAAAACTTGAAAACCCTTATCGCTTTCGCGGGCCTGCCCGGCACGGGCAAAAGCACCATCGCCAAGGCGCTTTCGGCCAAGACCGGCGCGGTCTATCTTCGTGTCGATGAAATCGAGACCGTGATGCTGGCGCACGATCCCGAACGGGAAATCGGATCGGAAAGCTACGAGATCCTCGCTGCCCTCGCCGTTTCCAACCTTACGCTCGGCCATGACGTCATCACCGATTGCGTGAACCCCTGGGCGCTTACGAGAGAAATGTTCGCGGGTGCTGCCGCGCGGGCCGATGCCCGCTTTCTGGGGGTCGAGGTCACCTGTTCCGATCCCGCCATGCACCGTCTGCGCGTCGAAGAACGCCCGATCGACATCCCCGGCTGGAAAAAGCCCACATGGCAGGACGTGATCGCGCGCGACTATACGGACTGGTCCATCGCCGATATCCGCATCGACACCGCCGGAAGCAGCGTCGAACAGGCCGTTTCGCAAATTATATCAAAACTTTGAGGCACTCGACCGGAAGCGAAGCCGGACAGGGAGCCTCAATACATCGACTTCCGATACCCCTCCTCCAGCGCATCATCCATCTTCTTCATCTCCTCCGGATCCTCCGGCGCTGCGTCGATCTGGTCGAGGATGATCTTCACCAGCGAGGGCATTTCGCTGCGGTCCTGGCGGCTTTCCGGGTCCCAGAGTTTGGAGCGGCGGAAGGCCTTGGCGCAGTGCAGGAAGACTTCCTCGACATGGACCGCGATTGCGGTCAGCGGCAGGCGGTCCTTGACCGCAAAAAGCGCGAGCAGATCGGGATCGCGGGTAATCACGGCCCGGCCGTTCACCCGCAGCGTATCGTCAAAGCCCGGCACCATGAAGATCAGGCCGACCGAAGGATTGGCGAGGATGTTCGACTGGGTGTCGAGCCGGTTGTTGCCCGGCCGGTCGGGGATCAGCAACGTCTTGTCGTCGAGCACATGCACAAACCCGCGCGGATCGCCGCGCGGACTGACATCCGCCCGCCCATCGGCCGCCTGGGTGCCGATACAGAGAAACGGCGAGCGCGCGATAAAATCGATCGCATGCCTGTCGAGGCGCGTCTGCGCTTTTTTCACCGCAAGGTCATGCGTTGCCGGAAACAGCGAACGCAGCTCCTGCTCGTCCGCAATCAGAAATTCCGGTTTCAATGCGCCCGCCATAGCCTCGTCCTCCATTCACATCGAGATCATGGATGACGGGCGAAGTCCGTTTTGACAAGAAAAAACCGTCCCGGCCGACGAACGGCCGGCGGGGGCGGTCGCCAGCTTTCAAGCCGCGGCGACCTTTGCCAGCGCTTCCAGGGCCTCCACGCAGGCAGCCGCCGCCTCGCGGCCCTTGTTGTGCTCGTCGTCACCCGAGCGTTCGAAGGCCTGGAAGGCGGTGTAGGTGGTGAGGATGCCGAAGGTGACGGGGATTTCGGTTTCAAGCGAGACCTGCATCAGCCCGTGGGCGGCGGCTTCCGAGATATATTCGAAATGCGCCGTCTCCCCCTTGATCACCGCGCCGATGCAGACGACGCCGGCGAATTTGCCCGTTTGAGCGAGCTTCTTAGCGACCAGCGGGATTTCGAAGGCGCCCGGCACGTCGAAGATATCGGCGTCGGCGACCGGCGCGCCGCGCTCAGAGAGTTCGGCCTTTGCGCCGTTCAGAAGGCCGGTGGTGACCTTTTCGTTGAAGCGGGAGATGACGATGGCGATGCGATGGGACACGCTGTTTCCTTTCAGTGTCAAGATGCGCCCGAACAGGCAGCCAGGGTTCAGATCGGCAGAGTGTGCCCGAACTTTTCGCGCTTGGCGGCAAGATAATTTTCGTTGTGAGGATTGGTGGCGATGATCAGCGGCAGGCGCTTTTCAACTGTCAGCCCGCAGCGGGCGAGCGCCTCGGGCTTTTGCGGATTATTGGACAGAAGCTGCAGCCTTGAAACGCCGAGACTCTTGAGAATATGGGCCGCGGTATAATATTGCCTTGCATCGGCGGGCAGGCCGAGCGCCAGATTGGCCGCGTGGGTGTCGAGCCCCTGCTCCTGCAGGCCATAGGCGCGGATCTTGTTGGCAAGTCCGATGCCCCGGCCCTCCTGCCCGCGCAGATAGACCACGACCCCGCCCTTTTCGCCGATCAGCGCCATGCTTTCGGCAAGCTGATCGCCGCAATCGCAGCGCAGCGAACCGAAGACGTCGCCGGTCAGGCATTCCGAATGCACCCGCACCAGCGGGTTCGCCGAAAGCGGCCCCTTGACCAACGCCAGATGCTCGACGCCGTCGATCCTGCTCGTGAAGGCGTGGACCTTGAACGCGCCCTGCGCGACAGGCAGGTTGGCCGACGCCACCTCGTCAACGAGGATTTCGGTGCGCATGCGGTATTCGGCAAGCTCGGCGATCGTCAGGTACGGCATGTCATGCTGTTTGGCGAACGCCATCAGGTCGTCGCGGCGGGCCATCTCGCCATCGTCGCGCATCACCTCGCAGATCACCGCAGCCGGATTGAGGCCGGCGAGCCGGGCGAGATCGACCGCGCCCTCGGTGTGGCCGTCACGGGCAAGGACCCCGCCTTCAACGGCGCGCAGCGGAAACATGTGGCCGGGCGAGACCACATCGCCGGGCTTCGCATCCGGATTGGCGGCGGCGGCAACCGTGTGGGCGCGTTCGGCCGCGGAAATGCCGGTGGTGATCCCCACCGCCGCCTCGATCGACACGGTGAACGCGGTGGTGTGGCGAGCGCGGTTGTCGGACACCATCGGCGGCAGCCCGAGACGGTCGACCTGGGCGCCCGTCAGCGTCAGGCAAATCAGCCCGCGCGCATGCTTGGCCATGAAATTGACGGCGGCGGCATCGGCGAACTCGGCGGCGACCACGACATCGCCCTCGTTTTCGCGGGCCTCGTCATCGACCAGCAGCACCATGCCGCCGGCGCGCATGGCTTCCAGCGCACGCTCCACCGGCTCCATCGAAAAATCGCGTTCCATCTTCATTGGTCTTCTCCAAGGCCCTTCACTGCATCAAATTCGGGATTGGCGTGGGTGATCGCGATATGATCGGGATTCCCCTTGGTGATCAGCACATGCTCATCGGCAAGGCCGGCATTAAGCACGGCGGCGGTAAGCGACGGTCCAGCCTCGACCAGCACTTCCAGCACGCCGCGCGCGCCCAGCATGGCGAGCGTCTCGTCAAGGCCGGCGGGATTGAGCACGGTGAAACCGCGCGCTCGGGCCGCTTCGAGATAGTCCGGCGGCACCTGCCCCCGGCGGTCCAGCACCGCCAGAAACCGGCGCTTTCCGGGAAAATCGGGCACATGGCGCACCGTGAATTCAGGATTGTCGGCCAGCACCGTGCCCGATCCGGTGAGGATCGCATCGGCCCGGCGGCGCAGCCGGTGGGCAAACACCAGCGAGGATTTCGAGGTGAATGTCTTGCGGCCGGCCGGCGGGACCATGCCGCCGGTTTCGTCCACCGCCTGCTTGACGGTGACCCAGGGCCTTCCCGTCCGGGCATGTTTGGCGAAAGGCGCGATCAGTCGCCTGGCGGCAACGCTCTGGCTACGGAGTTCCGGTTCGTCGGCGATGAAGACGACATCGAGCCCCGCCGCCTTCAGCCGCGCGCCGCCGCCGCCCTTAACCGACGGGTTGGGATCGGCCGCGCCGATGACCACGCGCCGCGCTGGCGTCGTAAGGATCGCGTCCGAACAGGGCGGGGTGCGGCCATGGTGGTTGCAGGGTTCGAGCGTGACCACCACGGTATGAATGCGACCGAAAACCCCAAGCGCGCGGGCGCTGGCGATCGCCGCCGCCTCGGCATGCGCCTCGCCGGCCTTCATGTGATAGCCTTCGGCCAGCACCGCGCCGTGCTCGTCCAGCAGCACGCAACCGACCGGCGGATTTGGGGAGGTGGCGCCGGCAAAGCGCGCGGCACCCTCAAGCGCACGCCGCAAGGCGGCATGCTCGGCTGATGATATCGTTATGTCCGGGGCTGTGATCATGCCCTTGGCCTCGTTATTGCAACAAGACGCCAGCAGGGCAAAAAGCGTAATAACAGCGTAAAATACCCTCGCAAAAGGGTAGATTCCGCGCGTCGATACGCTTCGTTCTCTTCCATCCGGACTCTAACCGTCGGCTCCGGAGTTACACCGGATCTGCTGACCCTTCTTCGTTTTGGCGAAAAAGGCGCTCGCGGGCTGATGCTTGATTTGAGCAATTACCGCCGGTGGGGAATTTCACCCCGCCCTGAGAACGTCACCGGCCCAACCGGACCGGCGAGGTAAACTTAGGGGGGCAATCTGAAAATGACAAGCCCGATTCTGTCCTCGAAGGCGGCGAAGGGCGAGACACAGTGTCAACGCGGCGTTTATGCGTCGAGTTCGAACACCGGCACGAAACCGCCAAAGATCATGCGCTTGCCATCGAACGGCATTTTCATCTCGCCCATTTCGGGGTCATCGAACATTTTCTGCCAGGCCGCGTCGCGCACCGCCTTGTCCGGCCAAACCACCCAGGAAAACACGACGACTTCGTTCTCCTCACGTTTCACCGCCATGGGAAAAGAGGTCACCTTGCCCTCCGGAACGTCATCGCCCCAGCATTCGACATAGTCGAGCGCGCCCCATTCCCGGAATTTTTTTGCCGCCTGTGCGCATAAATCCACATAGGCCTTCTTGTTTTCAGCGGGAACAGGGACCAAAAACCCGTCTACATACGCCATGAAATCCTCCGATATCTTGACTTTGTCCGTTGCGGAACATACGTTGATATCAACATAAAGGCACGGATATGCGCGAAAGTCTACCCCTGTCAGTCACCGTTGAAGTACGGGACCGGTGTATCTGCCTTCACCTCCAGCGCGCCGCGCGGGCCGTGGGCCGGTATTTCGACGAGGTGCTGCGACCGCTGGGGCTGACCAACGGTCAGTATTCGCTGCTGGTCTCGCTTAACCGGCCCGAGCCGCCGCGCGTGGCAGAGGTTGCCCATGTGCTGGCGATGGACCGCACCACGCTGACGGCCAGCATCAAGCCGCTGGAGCGCCGCGGCCTGATGACTTCGTTCCAGGACGAAAAGGACAGGCGCGTGCGCCGGTTGAAACTGACGGATGAAGGCCTCAACCTGCTTGAAAAAGCCGTGCCGATCTGGCGGCAGACCCACGACCGGATCGACAAGGTCGTGGGCGCGGATATCGACCGGCTGCGCGAAAACCTTCTGGCGATGACCTTCGCCCTGCCCGAGGCCGACGAGGAGATCAGCGATCCAGAGCCTTGAGGATGCCGCGTAGTTCCGCAAGCCCCTTCAGCCGGCCGATCGCCGGATAGCCGGGCTGGGCCCTGCGCTTCTGATCATCGAGAATGTCGAGGCCGTGATCGGGCCGGAAGGGGATGTTCCAGTCGGCGCGGCCCGCGGCCTTGCGCCGCCGCTCCTCGGCGATCGCCGCCGCCATCAGCGCCACCATATCGGTATCGCCGCCGAGATGTTCGGATTCATAGAATGAGCCTGCAATGTTGGCGCTCTCGCGATGGACATTGCGCAGGTGCAGGAAATGCACCCGGTCACCCAGCCGCCCCATCATCCCCGGCAGGTCATTGTCGGGCCGCACGCCCAGCGAACCGGAGCATAGCGTGATGCCGTTGGCGGGGCTATCGACAGCCTCCATCATCGTCCTGTAATCGGCTTCCGTCGACATCACCCGCGGCAGGCCCAGAAGACCGAAGGGCGGATCGTCGGGGTGGCAGCAAAGCCTGAGCCCAAGCTCTTCCGCAACCGGCGTCACCTCTTCCAGAAAATCGATGAAATGGGCCCTCAGCCCTTCGGCTGAGATCGTTGCATATTCGGCGAGGTGCCGGCGCACATCCTCCAGCGTGAAACTCTCGGCCGCCCCGGGAAGGCCGAAGACGATGTTCTTTGCAAGTTCAGCCTTGCGCGCTTCATCCATTTCGCCGAACCGGCGGCCGGCCTCGGCGCGCACATCCTCGGCAAAGTCCTCTTCGGCGCCGGAGCGCTGCAGGATATGGATATCGAAGGCGGCGAAATCGGCGTAGTCGAAACGCATGCAGGTCGCGCCGGTCTTCAGCCGGTAGGCAAGATCGGTGCGGGTCCAGTCCAGCACCGGCATGAAATTATAGCAGATGGTCTCGATCCCGGCCTCGGCGAGATTTGCCATGCTGATCTTGTAATTGTCGATATGGCGGCGCCAGTCGCCCTTCTGCTTCTTGATATCCTCCGAAACCGGCAGGCTTTCCACCACTTCCCATTTCAGCCCGGACGGCGCGCCGTCGCTCATCAGCGACAGCTCGGTCTGCCGCCGTTCGATTTCGGCCGGCGTCCAGACCTCGCCGGTGGGCAGATGATGCAGCGCGGTGACAACGCCTTCAACGCCAGCCTGCAGCATATCGTCGATCGATACGCGATCCAAAGGTCCAAACCAGCGCCATGTCTGCCGCATACTCTCTCTCCCGAAGCATTCTTCATCTCAATAGAGCATTTCCGATGAAAACCGGATCCCCGGAAATGCCCTATCCATTTGTTTTTACGCGTGTCCGGCCAGCAAACGGTATCCACTTTTCCTGGACGCGCTCTGGCAGCCGGTCCCGGGCGCGCAAACACCCGGATGACCACGCCACAGGCTTAGCATCGAAATGTCCTGTTGACTAGTATGGAAGTATGGTGCAACCTGAAGCCATAGGGAGGAACGCAATGCTGCCAGAGACAGTGCAAACGACAATTGCTCCGGGCGCGCCGGTCGGCGCCCAGCTGCATGGCATTCTGCGTGATCTCATCCTTCACAACGATCTGCCGCCGGGCTCCAGGCTTTCCGAATCGGAGCTTGCTGCCCGCTTTTCCGTCAGCCGCCAGCCGGTGCGCGAAGCCTTCATCAAGCTTTCGGAGGAAGGTCTGCTGGAGGTTCGTCCGCAGCGCGGCACCTTCGTACGCCGGATATCGCAGGCCGCGGTCATGGATGCGCGCTTCGTGCGCGAGGCGATCGAGGCCGATATCGTCAAGCTTCTGGCCGCAAGACCCGACGCCGGGCTGGTGGAGGAATTGCGGCTCCAGTTGCAGGAACAGCGCGAAGCGGCCCGCACCGACGCCACGCGTTTCATCAAGCTCGACGAACTGTTTCACAAGACGCTGGCCGACGCCGCCGGAAAGGCGCGCGCCTGGGCCCTGATCGAGGGGCTGAAGGTGCAGATGGACCGCGTGCGCTATCTCAGCCTGCTGCGCTTCCCGATGGTCAAGCTCACCGACCAGCATGAAGCCATCGTCAACGCGATCGGCGCAGGCGACCAGCAAGCGGCGGAGGCCGCGGCGCGCGGGCACTTGCGCGAAATCCTGAGCGACCTGCCCGCGATATTCGAGGAAAAGCCTGAGTTTTTCGAGGAGCCGGGACGCTAGGCCCCGGACATTGCCACCGGGGCAAAGCCCCGCCGTCTGAATGGGAGGACGATATGAACTACATCGCCAATATCAAAAGCATCGCGCTCGCCGGCCTTGCCGCAAGCCTGATGGCAGGCACAGCGCTTGCCGCCGACTATACGCTCAGCGTCAACACGGCGCTGGCCACCACGGACCCGCTCTACAAGGGCCTTGAGGCCTTCCGCGACAATGTTGCCGAGGCCTCCGATGGCGCGCTCGAAGTGCGCCTGTTCCCGAACTCGCAGCTTGGTCCCGACGAGGATGTGCTGGAACAGGCCCGTGCCGGCGCGCCGGTTGCGGTCGTGGTCGATGGCGGTCGCCTCGCCGTCTTCGTCAACGAATTCGGCGTGCTGGGCGCGCCCTATCTCGCCAATGGCTATGACGGCATCCGCAAGGTCGTCACCTCCGACATGTTCGACGAGTGGGCGACCACGCTTCACGACGAGGCCGGCCTTGACGTTCTGAGCTTCAACTGGTGGCAGGGCGAACGCCATCTCCTGACCAAGAAGCCGATCAACGGACCGGACGACCTTTCCGGCGTGCGTATGCGCACGCCCGGCGCGCCCGTTTGGACCGGCACGATCGAGGCCATGGGCGCAACGCCGACGCCGATGCCCTGGGGCGAGGTCTACTCCGCGATCTCCTCCAATGTCATCGATGGAGCAGAAGCCCAGCTTCCCGCCGTCGTCGGCGCAAAGCTCGACGAGGTCATCACCAACATCACGCTGACCGGCCACATCAACCTGATCACCGGCCTCATCACATCCGCCGCATGGGTGGATTCGCTGCCGGAAAACCTGCAGACGATCCTGCACGAGGAAGCGCTGAAGGCCGGCGACATCGCCTCCTACGGCACCCGCGACGCGCTGGCGAGCCTCGAACAGCAGTTGAAAGACAATGGCGTGACGGTCGAGGAAATCGACGTCACCCCGTTCAAGGAGCGGACCGCCGTGGTCTACGACAATCTCGGCTATGGCGCTCTGCGCGACAAGCTGCAGGCCATCGCCGCGCAGTAAGGCGGCCGGACCCGCTTGAGATAAAGACGGCCGCGCCCTTTCTTCGGGGCGCGGCCGGAAACAGCATTCGGCTTCCACCGCGGAAGCCCGGGAAAAACACACCGGGGAGCTGTCGCTCCTCGCGCCATATCGGGAGGGGCCACCATGCCCGGTTTCCTCGCAAAGATCGAGTATGTTGCAGGCGCGACCCTGCTTGCGGTCATCACCTTTCTTGTGTTCATCGCCGCGACCATGCGTTTCTTCGGCCATCCGTTGATCTGGTCCGTCGATCTCGCGCAGCTTCTGTTCATCTGGCTCTGTTTCATCGGCGCGACGCGGGCCATGCGCGAGCGTGGCCATCTGGGCGTCGATTTCCTGGTCCGCCCGTTCCCGCACCGCTACCGGCTGGCGCTGGAAACGGCGCTTGCAGCGCTGTTCCTGGCCTTTCTCATGCTGCTTGCCTATGAGGGCTACAAGCTCACCATGCTCAACAAGGAACGCCAGTTCGGCGACTCCGGCCTCTCCTATGCCTGGGTGACGATTGCCGTGCCTGCCGGCTGCGTGATGCTGTCGATCTCGATCCTCGGCAATCTCTGGCAGGCCTGGCGCAATGTAAAGGACGGGATGCTGATCTTCACCCGCACGACAGTCCCCGAGCAGCCGGTGGTCCATACCGGTCCGGCGGAGTAAGCCCATGGCCCTGATCGGTATCGTGTTCTTCGCCCTGATGCTGCTTGGCGCGCCCATCGCCTTCGCGATCGGCATTTCGGGCTTCACCTTCTTTTTGACCTCCGACATCATGCCGGTTTCGATCGGCGTGCAGAAAATCGCGACCGTTTCGCAAAGCTTTCCGCTGCTGGCCGTGCCGTTTTTCGTGCTCGCAGGACATCTGATGAACGAAAGCGGCATCACCGACCGGCTGTTCACCTTCTCCAAGGTCGCCGTCGGCTGGATGGCGGGCGGTCTCGCGCAGGTCTCGATCATCCTGTCGACGCTGATGGGCGGCGTATCCGGCTCGGCCGTCGCCGACGCCGCCATGGAAGCGCGCGTGCTCGGGCCGCAAATGATCTCGAACGGCTATTCGAAGGGCTATTCCTCCGCCGTGATCGCGATGTCCTCGCTGATCACCGCGACCATTCCGCCGTCGATCGGCCTGATCCTCTATGGTTATGTCGGCCAGGTCTCGATCGGCCGGCTGTTCATGGCGGGCATCGTGCCTGGCGTGCTGATGATGGCGTTCCTGATGGTCGCCGCCTGGCTCGTCGCCCGCAAGCGCAACTACGTCATGAGCGACATGAGGAAGCCGACCGCCGGCGAACTCGGCCGCGCCGCCTGGGGCGCCAAATGGGCGTTGCTGTTTCCCGTGCTACTGATCGGCTCGATCCGCGGCGGTCTGTTCACGCCATCGGAAGTCGGCGCGTTTGCGGTGGTCTACGCCATCCTCGTCGGCGTCTTCGCCCACCGTGTGATGACCTTTGAAACGATCAAGCGGGCCTTCGGCCATGCGCTGTCGGATATCGGCCTGATCATGCTGATCATCCTGATGTCGGGCATGATCGGGTTCGCGATCATCTTCCTTCAGGTGCCGCAGAGCGTCGCCGGATTCATGCTGGAGAGCCTCGCCAATCCGGTTCTGATCGTCACCGTCATCCTGATCGGCCTGTTCATCGCCGGCCTGTTCTTCGAAAGCACGATCCTGGTGCTGCTACTGACGCCGATCCTCGTTCCGGTTGTGGTCAAGGCGGGGGTCGACCCGGTGCATTTCGGCATCCTGATGATGACCATCGTCACCTTCGGCGGCATGACGCCGCCGGTCGGCGTCGCGATGTTCACGGTCTGCAGCCTGCTGGACACCAAGATCGAGGACTATGTGAAGGAATCCTGGCCGTTCATCGCCGCCATCATGGCGCTGGTGGCGCTGCTTCTGTTCGTGCCGGGCATCGTGCTGTTTCTGCCGAACCTGATGTACGGGTAGCAGCGTCACGCAGGCTTTCATCTCGCGACCCACGCCGGCCAAGGAGCCGTGTTATCAACCGCCGGCTGCGAAAACACTCGCTGCCGAGCTGCTGGGTCCATCCCGCCGCGTAATCGTCCGACGAAAGCGCCGCGCATGCTCGACGCGGCTTACCGTCCGGGCCCAAATGACAACTTGGAGATAGTTGAACTCGCCCCCCTGTTCGGTTTAGTGCAGCACCACCGAAACACACCGAAAAAGCGAACAACGGCATGACGCCGCAGGGGATATTGTTGGATGGACAAATCGGGTGATCCCGGCCTGTTTGGCCGCTGGTTCCGCGGGCTTTCTCTCAGGGCCTGGCTGATCGTCGGGTTCATGATGGCGCTGCTGCCGGTCGCGGCCCTTTCCGCCTTCTGGTATCTGGACTATCGCGATCAACTGCGCGAACCCTTTCGGCAGGTCCTTCACACCCAGCACAAGGTATCGCTGGCGCTGGAGCGGATCCAAGGCAACCTCTGGGACATCTCCACCGACGTCAATGATTTCGCGCAGACCGGCGACGAAAGCTACCGCGATCGTTTCGAGGCGGCCGAGCGCGATATCGCCGCCAATCTGCGCGATCTGGAAATGATAACCGATGACTACCCCTCGTTCGAGCCTGTGCTCGAAGGCGTGAGCCAGCAATGGGCGCTGTTGCTGCAGGCCGCTTCAGACGTTGCCCCTCTGCCCGGCGGCGCCGATCAGCGCCTGATGCGGTTCGAAAGCGTCATCGGCGAAACCGGCAAGCGCGTGGAAAGCATTGCCGAGAGCATGCGCCTGCTGAACGAGGAGAGCCACCGACAAGCGCTCGAAACAATGGAGCGGCTCGACCGCTTTGCCGCGATTGCGGGCGTTCTGGCGCTGGTGTTTTCCGGGATCGGCATATTCATCATCGACCAGGCGCTGATCCGCAGCACCGACAAACTGGTGGAAGGCGCGATGCTGGTGGCCGGCGGCACGCGCAACCGCGAAATCGAGGTGCAGGTCCCGCCGGAACTCGCCTCGGTCGCAAACGCCTTCAACACCATGCTCAAGCAGATCAACCGGCAGGAAGATGCCCTGGCCGCGGCCGCGCGCGCTGATGGCCTGACCGGCCTTTACAACCGCCGCGAGTTCGACCGCGCGATCGACGAGGCTATCGCCGTATCGAAAGAGAGCGGCGAGCCGTTCTCCCTGCTGATGATCGACGTCGACCATTTCAAGCAGTTCAACGACACCTATGGACACCTGGCGGGGGATGACGCGCTCCGGCAGGTTGCGGATACGATCGAACTGACGGCGCGCGAGAATGACCGGGCCTACCGCTATGGCGGCGAGGAATTCGCGATGATCCTGCCGGGCCTTCGAACCTACGAGGCGACGGCGATCGCGGAGCGCCTGTGCGACACCATCGCCGGGCAGACGTTCATCCTCCCCGACGGACAGAAGCAGACGCTGACGGTCAGCATCGGCATATCCGTCTTCAGCCCGCGGGTTTCGCCGCCCAATATCATCGAGCTCGCCGACCGCGCACTCTATGCCGCCAAGGTGGAGGGCCGCAATCAGGTGAAGGTCACCGGTTGAACGGCAATGCCGGTTTCGGGCGAAACTCAGCCCTGCGCCACCGCCTCGATTGTGTCCATCCCGCCGACGACGGGTGCGAAATCGCTCCACACGCCCCGCGCCCCCGCGCGCCAGGCCTCCATCTCCTCCGGCTCAAGGAAAGTGGCGCCATTGGCCTCGGCAAGCGCCACGGACTGCGCCTCGTCCTCAACGATCAGCCGGTTGAAATAGAGCGTGGCCTCCGCCGAGATCGCGCTGAGCACGGCCTGTGTTTCGGGGTCGAGACTGTTCCAGAAGCCGGCGGAAAAATAGAGCACGCCGGCGGCGCGGATATGGCGGGTTTCGGTCATGAACGGCACCACCTCGTAGAGCTTGAACCCGGCATAGGCTGATTTCGTCAGGTCCATGGCATCCGCTACCCCGGTGGCGAGCGCGTTATAGGTTTCGGTGATCGGGATGCCGACCGGCGTCGCGCCATAGGCGCTCCACAGGCGCGTGTGGAGCGGGGTGTTGATGACGCGGATGGTCTTGCCTTCCATCTCTCCGGGCCGCGTGACCGGCTCCTTGGCCAGCAGGTTGCGGGCCCCGTAATCGATGAAACCGCCGACGATGAACTGCTCTTGCGCGAGCCGGGCCGAGAGATCGTCGCCGACAGGGCCGGTGACGACGTCGCGAAGATGGGCGGCATCGCGAAACAGGAAAGGCAGGTCGAGCAGCTGTAGTTGCGGCGTCCAGGCCGAAAGCGCCGAAACGGTGGAGAGGCTCGCCTGCACGGATCCAAGCCGGATATTCTCCGCCACCTGCTTTTCGCCGCCAAGCGCGCCATTGGTCACGATCCGGAAGCGGAACCGGCCCGGAAGCCGCCGTTCGACCGCATCGGCGAAGAAGCGCCAGACCATGGTTTCCGGCTTGTCCTCGCCGAGGAGCGAGGCGATGACGACATCGCGCGCGGCAGCGCTGGCGGTTCGCAGATAGGCGGGGGCGGCAAGCATTGCGGCGGCGGCGGCGCCTGTTTTCAGGAGATGGCGACGGTTGAGCGTAGTCATGACAGACAAACCTTTCATACGGGAACGGCAAAGAGGGTGAGGACGCACAGGGCTGCGAGAAGCGCCAGAAGAAAGGGGTGCATCGCCCTGAACAGGCTTTCCGGCGAAAGGCCGGTGACGCCGCCGACCACGAAGGCAAGCATGCCAACCGGCGGGGTGAGCCCGCCGATCATCAGGTTGACGACGAGGATCACGCCAAAGCGGATCGGATCGATCCCGGCGGCAACGGCAACCGGCAGCAGGACGGGACCAAGCAGCAGGATCGCCGCCCCGATATCCATCACCAGGCCCGTAATCAGCAGGATCACATTGGCGAGCAGGAGCACAGCAACGGCGCTACCGCCGAACAGGCCGGCGACCTGGCGCACCAGACCGGCGATATCGTCGATCGCGAGCAGGAAGGCGACGGGCGCCGCCGTCCCGATCAGGAGACCGATCGCCGCCGCCTCTGCCGCCGACTGGCGGAAGGCGGCGACAATGCTGGAACCGGAGCGGCGGGACGTGGCCGCCAGGATCAGCGTGTAAAGGGCGGCAAGACCCGCCGCCTCGGTGGTCGTGACAATGCCCAGGCGAATGCCGAACACCACGATCAGGCCGAGGCCGAAGGCCGGTAGAGCCGCGATCCCGGCGCGCCTGCGCGTTTCGGACGAAGCCGGCGGCGCGCCGCTCGCGGCCCCCATCGCAAGCTTTATGGCGACGGCGAGAAAGGCCGCCATCACCAGGCCGGCGAACAGCCCGCCGACAAGCAGCGCGCCGACGGAAAGATTGGTCGCCGTCGCCAGGATGAGAAAGGCAATCGACGGCGGGATGACGTTGTCGAGAACCGAGGATGCTGCAACAAGCGCCCCGGCGCGGGCGGGCGGATAGCCATGGCGCACCAGTTCGGGATGGAAGGTCGAGGCGGCAAAGGCCGCATTGGCGACGGAGGAACCGGACGCGCCGGAAAACAGAACCCCGGTCAAAAGCGTCGTCTGCGCCAGCCCACCGCGATAATGGCCGACCAACGAAGCCGCGAACTGCACGAGCCTGCCGGCCGCGCCCGAAAGCTTCAGAAACGCGCCGGCAAGCAGAAAGAACGGAATCGCCAGCAGCAGGAATTTCGACATGCCGGCCACCGTATTGGCGATGATCGCCTGCTCCGTCTGCAACGCCCCGAAGGTGATCGCGCCATAGGATGACGCCAGAAACACATGGGCAAGCGGCGCGCCGGCCATGAGGCCGAGCGCCGCGGCAAGCGCGAGCGGCAGGCTGGCTGGCAGGGCGAAATCGATCGCGAACCGGCCGACCGCCCAGTAAACAAACCCGCCGAGCGCGAAGCCGATCAGCAGCCGAGCGCCGCTCGACCGCTGCAGTCGGCGCAAGCAGAGCAGCGCGAGCAGTCCCAGCCCACCCGCTGCGGGAAAGGCGAAGCGGACCCATTCCGGCACACCGAGGGTCGGCGACATTCCGCCAAGCAAGGCAATCGCGTCACGGCCGCCGAGGCACAGGATCAGTCCCGCGACGACGCTGAAGCCATCGGCCACGACAGCGAGCAGGCCGGATGCCCGATCGGGCAGCAGCCGTGCAAGACCATCGAGCCGCATCGACAGCGGGCCCGAAAGGGTAAGCGGCAGGCCGGCCGAGATCAGCGCGATATTCAGCCACACGCCCAGATCCTCCATGCCGACGACGCCGGTGTGGAAGACATAGCGCAGCACGACGCCCGCCACGACAAGGGCGAGCATCGCCATCAGGGTGACGGCGGCGAGCATGCCGAGCGCCGTTTCCAGCGCGTCCGCAAACCGTCCGGCGGTGCTGCGGATCGCCTTCATGCGCATGGTATCGGAAAGCAAGGCTTCATGATGCGATCCCCAGGATGTTGCAATCACGGAGACCGGCGGAGAAGAGAAAGGTTATGGCAGAGCGGCCAGATTTTCCGTTCCTACGCCGGTATGACCCGGATCAGGTTCAAGGGTCCGGCTCACCGCCGTCTCAGCATCGCAGGATGCACCCCTCGGAATAGTCAGGTTTTGTCCGGCTTTTGGGCTACTGTCAATGGCATGCCGCAAGGCATGGCCGGAAGCCCGATGCCGGTTATATTGGAATGGCCGTTTTCACTTCAGCCTTTGCAGCAGAGCCATGGACGGTTCGCCCGTGACATTCAGCCCGTTCTGCCGCTGATAGGCCGTGATCGCCGCGCGGGTCTGGTCGCCGAACACGCCGTCGATAGTGCCGGCATCGTAGCCCGCCGCTGAAAGCCGCGACTGCAATTCCTTGCGCTGGTCGGCGCTGAAGCCGTAATTGTCGTCGGGAAAGCTGCCCCTGAGCGGGCCGGCGCCCGCGATCCGGTCGGCGAGATATCCCACGCCCAGCGCATAATTGGTGGAATTGTTGTAGCGCTTGATGACGTTGAAATTGTGCCCCACGACGAAGACCGGACCGCCCGCCTGCGGTTGTATCCTGGTGCCATCGACGGCGGCGCCCGGCGATCCCTCCTCGCCGCCCCAGGACTGGCCTTTCCGCCAGCCCGAGCGGGCAAAATAGTTCGCGGTGCTCGCAAGCGCATCGGTCGGATCGGCGTCCCAGATATCGCGCCGCCCGTCGCCGTTGAAATCGACGGCGTAGCCGAGATAGGAGGTCGGGATGAACTGGGTATGGCCCATGGCGCCGGCCCAGCTTCCGGTCATCCGCTCGGGCGTGATATCGCCGTTCTGCAGGATCCGCATCGCCCCGACCAACTGGCTTTCGAAGAAAGCGCCGCGCCGCCCCTCGACGGCGAGCGTCGAGAGCGACGAGACCACCGGAATGCTGCCGCGCCGCTCGCCATACATGCTCTCCAGTCCCCAGATGGCGACAATCACATTGGCGTCGACGCCATAGGTCGCCTCGATCCGCTCCAGAACATCGCGGTAGCGGGCATAATTGGCGCGCCCCTTGGCGACCCGCTCATCGGAGCCGGCAATGGCCAGATAGTCTTCCAGCGTGCGCTTGAATTCGGTCTGGTTGCGGTCCTGCTCGATGACCCCCGGCGTGTATCCGGCATTTGCGAACGCCGCCGCCAGCGTGTCGTTGGAAATCCCGCGCGCGGCCGCGCGGCTCTTGAACCCGGCCACCCACGCGTTCCACTCAGAATTGGCCACCGGCCGCATCGCCGGATCGGCGACGGAGGAAAAACTGCCCACCGAGCTGTTCGTGCACGCTGAAAGCGTCGCGGCAATTACCCCAAGAGAAAACACGCGTCGCGTCAGATACATACAGATAACCCCGCTCCATTCGTGCGCAAACCTAGCGCATCGGCCTCCTGACCGAAAGAGCATGCGCTTGCGTCGATTTTATGGAGATGCCGAAAGCACAGCGACGAAAGGTTTTCTCCGCTGTGCAACAGGGGCTGGCAAGGCGCTAGTCGTCGTCCGTATCGTAATACTTGTCGCCGTAGTGGGCGGCATAGCCATAGCCATAGCCATAATTGTAGCCATACCGCTTGAAACCGTTTGGATCGATCTGGTTCAGGACCAGTCCCTCAACCTTGCCCTCCTCGAACGAACGAACCGCTTCTTCGACTTGGTGATGGTGGGTCGAATCCCATTTGACGACAAAGAGGATGGCATCCACGAACTGGCTTACTACGCGGGCATCCGGGACGATCAAAACCGGCGGCGCGTCGATGATGACGAAATCATATTTGCTCCGAGCTTCGCGGAGAAGCTCGTCCATCTTCCGGGAGGAAAGAACGTCGGCCGCATTTCTCGACGAACGCTCTCCAAACAGCACATCGATATCGAGTTCGTCGTGGTGATAAACGGTTTCCTCAAGCGACTTTTTACCCGAAAGCACGGAAATCAGGCCGGCCGTATTTTTGGAATTCCCGAAATACCAATGGAAAGTCAGCCGACGCAGATCGCCCTCGATCAGAAGGACCCTCTTCCCCATACTGGCAAAATTAAGCGCGAGACCGATACTGCTCGATGTCTTGCCTTCGCCGGGTATGGAGGAGGTCATGAGAATTGCTTGCGGCGGATTATCGAGATGGGCAAGCAGAACCGATGTTCTGAGATTGCGCACCGCCTCGGCGTACGGCGACGTCGGGTGACTTTGAAGATAGTGAAAGAAATCGTTCCGATGTTTTGCCGGCACGAGAGGCAGCATGCCGACCACCGGCAGACCCGTCAGTTGCTCAAGCTCCTGTGATGTCCGGAAGGTCTTGTGCCGCATTTCGAGCAGCAGGCTGAGCGCGCAACCAAAAACGAGGCCCAGAAGCCCGGAAAGAAGAACGATCCGACTTTTAGACGGCGCGCTTGGGCTCTCAGGCACGACGGCATAAGAAAGGATCACGCTGTCTGCCTGCTGCACGCCCTGCTGCGCGGAGGTTTCCTTGAGGCGCGCCAGGAAATATTCGTAAAGCGTGCGATTGGCTTCCGCCTCTCGGGTCAGTTGCTCCAACTCGAGATAGGCCGCGCTTTCCGTCTGAACTCTCTGCTCAAGAGACGCTTCCGCAGTTTCCAGCGAGGCTAGCTGGCTTTTAATCTCTGCAGCATCCCTGCGTCGCTCAGCAAGCAAGGTTTCCATTCGCGCATTGAAGCGCGATGCAGCGCTTCTGCTGCGGGAGGCGTTTGCCGCAAGGTCAATGAGCGTGGGGTCACCGAGAAGAGCGGCTTTCTCCTCATAGGTGGTGGCCTGTTCAAGCGCGGCGAAAAAATCGTCCGAGGCTGCTACCCTTTGGCGCGTCTCGGCGATGCGGTCGCGGATCGACTTCAGTTGGCGCTCCAGCCCGCTCAGCACCTCGGGCGTGGTCAGCGGCGTATCGGTCTTGAACTGTTTTACGGCGTTTTCGGATTTTTCGAGCGCAAGCTTCAGTTCGGCAACGCGCTCGCTAAGCCAGTCGATCGCATCGACCGTGGCGCCGCGTTTGACGTCGATCTGCCGCTGGACATATTGCTCGGCGATCGTATCGGCAATCAGCGCCGCCTTGCGAGGATCTTCCGAGCTCACGGTAATTCTGAAGGTGGTGGTGTCTGGAACCACGGTTGCCGTAAAACTGTCCAGCAACGCATTCACCACCCGGTCGCGTGTCCAATCCGGATCGACGGCTTCGTCTTCCGGCTCATCCTCCATCGGCAGCAGGCTCTTAATGTAGGCGATCAGTTGCGAAACCACCGTCGGCTCCCTCAGAGACCGGTTGAACTCCGGATCTGACGTCAGATCCAGACTATCAACGACCTTTCCGAGTAGTATTCGCGACCTGATAACTTCGATTTCGGATTTGAGAGCGACATCGTCTGTTCCAAGCTGCGCCAGAACGCTCGGCAGATCGATAACTGTCTCCGCCTGGCTGCTTACCATCAGGACTGAAGATGCCCGATAGATCGGAGTCGTCATTTTAAAGGCGTAGTAGCCCCCCGCCAGGACAAATACGACAAAAATCAGCCCTATCAGTAACTTACGCCTCCAGAAAACGAAGAATATTTTCTGAAGATCGATTTCATCATTTTCAGTATTGATTTTGCTATTCTGCATGTCGCTCAAAAACTCAGGCCGTTTCTATAAATCGTGTTGGTCCTGCCGTCAGGCGATCCCGTTTTCTTTTCACGCGGTTCGTCCTGAGTGAGCCGTCCGGGCGATAGACCAAGCGGTCCAGCCAGTCAAGTTGTCGGCGGTTGGGGCCGTGCATGCTGAACATGTGCTACTGGGTGCGAGCGACACTGTCGGACAGATGAAAGTCTTCATTGCAAACACGGCCTCTCCCTCGGCACATAGCCCTTGGCCTTCTTTTTTTCAGCCTGATAAATGGTCTGACGGTCAGGAAATGGCTCTCCGCGAAACTGATCGAAATCTGAATCGCATCGAAAACAACCGCATAATCAGCAACGCCCCCGACATGGGAGCGAGTAAAAGGATCGTAATACCGGGTGTGCAAGTTTCGTCACAAACGTTTCCCTCCAAAGCCGGAATTCATAGTCACCGAAATTCCGGAGAAGCGCAAGTTGCATGCCGCTTGCCATCTTCAGGTTTGCGCAATCCAGAAGAAATCCCGCACTTGTTTCCCGCCGGCGCCAGGATCAGGCAAAAGCTGTGCGACAAAGACCTCCTGTCAGGCCGGTGGAATCATCCGTCTTCTCTATGCGACAGTATCCTGGGATGGAACGACCAATCGAAATGAAACTCATGACCGACATGAACGCGCAGGCAGGCCGCCAACCGTGCGCCGAAGCGGTAGGTCAAGACAAACAGGCCGGCAAAAAAGACGAGCGCAAGCGCTGCCGCCACTGAATTATTCCAGAACAACACGCCGACAACGGCTGGTGCGGTGAACATGGGCGCCAGGATCACCGTGGTCATCGGATTGCTGATATGCCGCGCCTTGCGCCCGAGCACGCCGATCTCCAGCGTGCGCATGACCAATTGGTGAAAATGCAACCGATCCGGCTGATCGGCCGGCCGGCCGGCGATGCGGCGGCGGAATATGGCAAGCAGCGTGTCGGCGATCGGCCAGAAAAAGATCAGCAGCAGCGCCCAGGGGCTGAGATCGGGAACGAGGTTCAACATCACAAACGCAAGCCATGCCAGAATGTGGCCGACGCCATAAGCGCCGGCATCTCCCAGGAATATCTTGCCCAACGGGAAGTTGAACAGCAGAAATCCAAGCAGAGCGCCAATCACGATGGCGCACCAGGCGCTCACGTCAAACAGACCGTTCTGCCCAGCAATCACCGCCAGAGAAGTCGCGACGACAACGGCGATCAGACTGGAAAGACCATTGACGCCATCGACCAGATTGAACGCGTGGCAAATGCCCGCTCCCGCGAATATGGTCACAGCGACCGCAAATGGCGCGAAGACGACAAACGCGCCAACCAGCGGAATGTCCGCTCTCGGAATCCAGAGTTTGAACAGCAAAATCGCAAGCAAGGAAGAGATAGCAGCAGCAATCAGCCGGTCGCGCGGCGATAGGCGAAAGCCAAAATCCTCGGCCAGACCGGCAAAGAAAACGGGCACCAGCGAAGGAAGCAACAACTGGAGATCATGTCCGGACGCATCTGGTATGAGCATGCCGAAAGACACCAGGGCGATCAGGAAAGCCACTCCGCCAAATCTTGGCGTCGACATCCGATGAGCGCACTGGACAGCCGCGGTGTCCTTGCGACGGTCGGAAAACCGGCGGTGAAGCTTTTGCGTCGCCACGATCAAGCCACATACCAGGGCTGAAACGGTGAACGCGAACAGTAGCGCTTGAAAAAAATACCCACTCATGGAAGGTGGAACCCCTGAACGAAACTATGGCTGACCAAGCCATTCAAAACCAATCAAGCGACTAAAATACTATATGCTGCATGAAGATGCGCATTAGTCCAAAGCGAAAATAACAACTAGAAAATGTAAATACATCAAAAATAAAACTTAACCTAACATAGGCTGGCCGGCAAATTATCACAAATGGGCACCTCGTCAACTGGGAACAAGGGTGATTTATTAGACAAGAAAATGCAGGACCGGATATGAGTTGCAGTTTTACATGCATTCAACCCAAAAATGTACTTGGCGGCGACATCCACGTGTAACTGGAACACGCAGAGGCTAAATCAGGAATGTCACTGAAACGGGCTCTCGTCTGCGCCTACGGCACCCACGGTGACGTCGAACCGGCTCTGGCGCTGGCAATTGGCTTACAATCAGCCGGCTTCGAGGTTCTGTTTGCCTCCTCCTCCCGGTTTGAAGCGTTTGCGAACAATGCCGGGGTCGCGTTTTTCCCTATGTCCGACGCCTCGCTTGCCACGCTCGAAACGCCGGATGGAAAAGCTGTCCTGGAGAGCGGATCCGGGCCGTTCCGGCGCATCGCAGCCGGCATCCGTTTAGCAAGGCTGTCCGGCCCTATCAACGACGCGCTGATGCACGAAACGTGGACAGCCGCAGCCGATTTCTCGCCGGATATCATCGTCTTTAACGCCAAACTGTTTGCGGCCCCCCACGTGGCCGAAAAACTCAAGATTCCTGCATTTCTGGCCGCGCTCCAGCCGATGATCGTCCCCACAAACGCCTTCCCCGCCATGGGCCTGCCGAAACTGCCGCTGCCTGGCTACAATCGGCTCACCTATGCGCTCGCTGGCAAGTCCATTGGCGTTTTTCGCAGTCGCACGAACCGATTCCGTCAAAACGTTCTCGGTCTGCCGCCAGTGCGAAGCGGAAGCGCCGTGCTGTTTCCACCGGACGGCGGAACTGCAGGCGTGCTGCACGCCTACAGCCCCGCAGTCCTGCAGCGCCCGCCGGATTGGCCGGAAAGCGCCCATGTCACGGGTTATTGGCGGCTGGATAAAAGCCGGGATTATTCGCCGCCGCAGGAACTTGCCGCCTTTCTCGATCGCGGCCCGCCACCGGTTTTTGTGGGCTTCGGAAGCATGCCAAGCGCCGATCCGAAGGCACTCGCGAAGGTGGTGATTAAAGCCTTGCGCAAGGCCGGTCAGCGCGGCGTCATAGCAAAGGGTTGGGCCGGACTGGAGATCGAGGGCGACGAAGATATCATCGTCATACCGCCCGTCCCCTATGATTGGCTGTTCCCGCGCCTGGCGGCTGTTGTCCATCACGGCGGCGCTGGCACAACGGCGGAAGGCTTCCACGCCGGCGTACCTTGCCTCATCTGCCCGTTTTTTGGCGACCAGCGGGGTTGGGCCAAGCTGAGCGTAACACTTGGCGTCGGCGCAGCCCCGCTGCCGCGCCGACGCCTGACGGAGGACCGCCTGGCGGCGGGCATAACAGAGGCGGTTTCAAACGCCCAACTGCGCGAAAATGCCATAACCCTGGCGACGCGCCTGCGCCGGGAAAACGGTGTCAAGACCGCCGTGGAGGTCATAACGCAGACATTGTTCGGATGGCAGTCAGGGCAACCGGACTAAAGGACTGCCTTACAAGACCAACACGGTGACAGGACCACGCGGACGACGATCGCAGATCGACCGCCGTTTAAGAGCGCAAAGGCCGACGCGCCCACCCGATAAAGGCCGGATTGGCAAAATCGCTATCGGTCTCCTGCCCGGTCTTGCCGTACACAAAGATTGTGTTATCCGCACACTCGGTTATGCCTCCGGCGGCGCGCAGGATGGCATCGCCGGCGGCGGTATCCCATTCCATGGTGCGACCGAAACGCGGATAAACGTCGGCAGCCCCCTCCGCGAGAAGACAGAATTTCAACGACGAGCCCACGGTGGTAAAGTCCGACACGCCGATTTTACGCATGAACTCCTCAGTTTCCGGAGTGTTGTGTGAAATGCTGGCCACTGCAATCATCACCTCTCCCCTCGGGCGACACCTGATCGCTTCGGAACGCATAACGGCGCCATCAACCACGAACAATTTCTCAGCGCCATTAGCCGTGGTCCGATAGGCCACCCCCTTGGCCGGGGCATAAACGATACCCGCAACCGGCACGCCGCTTTCAATGAGCGCGATGTTGACCGTGAAGTCTTCTCGTCGCCTTATGAACTCCTTGGTCCCGTCAAGCGGATCAACAAGAAAGAATGCGTTTCCAGTGACATCGGGAACTCTCCCGGCCGCAACGCTTTCCTCGGCGATCACCGGAATATCGGGAAAAGACCGGGCGAGGTGGGCAAGAATGATCGCCTCGGCCTGCTCATCGGCCGCCGTCACCGGCGAGTGATCCGCCTTGTAGGTCACGTCTATGCCGTTCTTGTAGATCGCCATGATCGCCCTGCCCGCTTCAAGCGCCGCATCAAGAAAGACCTGCTGCATATCGGCCATGGCGCTTACTCCCCCTTTTCCCGGCTCGCGAGGAAATCCTCGATCCGGCTCGCCAGCTCAAATGGCTCATGGCCGACGGTGTGGAGATGAAGCTCGGCGTTTTCCGGCGGCTCATAGGGCGAGGAAATGCCTGTGAAATTGGCGAGCTCGCCGGCCTGCGCCTTTTTGTAGAGGCCCTTGGGGTCACGCTCGGCGCAGACCTCGATCGGGGTATCGATGAAAATCTCGATGAACTCGCCGTCTTCCATCATCTCTCGCGCCAGCCGCCGTTCGGAGCGGAAGGGCGAGATAAACGACACCAGCACGATCAGCCCGGCATCGGCCATGAGCCGGGCCACCTCGGCCACTCGGCGGATATTCTCGACCCGGTCTTCCGCGGTGAAACCGAGATCGCGGTTGAGCCCATGACGGATATTGTCGCCATCCAGCAGATAGGTGTGCTTGCCCTTGGCATGGAGGATCTTTTCCAGCGCGTTGGCGACCGTCGACTTGCCCGACGCCGAAAGCCCGGTGAACCACAGCACCGCCGGCCTCTGCGCCTTCAGGTCGGCATGCGCCTTCTTGTTGACCTCGACCGCCTGCCAGTGGACATTCTGCGCCCGGCGCAGCGCGAAGTCGATCATGCCGGCACCGACGGTCTTGTTGGATATCCGGTCGATGATCACGAAATTACCGGTGGTGCGGTTGTCCGCATAGGCATCGAACACGATCGGCGCCTGGGTCGAGATGTTGCACACCCCGACCTCGTTCATGTGGAGCGACTTGGCCGCCTCATGGGCGAAGCTGTTGACGTTCACCTGATATTTGAGGGCGGTGATCGTCGCCGGCGTCTGGTCGGCCTCGGTGCGCAGAATATAGGAACGGCCCGGGATCATCGCATCCGCATCGAACCAGATGATCTTCGCCTGAAACTGATCGGCAACGTTCGGCCGCTCACCGGGCACCACAAGGATATTGCCGCGCGAGACCTCGATCTCGTCCTCCAGGGCGAGCGTGACCGCCTGCCCCGCCTCGGCGCTGTCGAGATCGCCGTCCATGGTGACGATCTGGCGGATCGTCGAGCTCTTCCCGGACTTGGCGACCGTAACCCGATCTCCCACAGCCACCCGGCCGGATGCGATCTGCCCGGCAAACCCGCGGAAATTGAGGTTGGGACGCGTCACGAGCTGCACCGGCATCCGGAACGGCTTGTCCGCGAGATCGGATTCGACAGGCACCGTCTCGAGATGGTCCAGAAGGGCCGGCCCCGTGTACCACGGCATGTTCACTGACGGCAGGGTAACGTTGTCGCCGTAGCGCGCCGAGATCGGGATCGGCACGATCGTCTCGAAGCCGAGATCTTTTGCGAATTCCAGATAGTCGGCGACGATCCGGTCATAGACCTCCTGGGAATAGTCCATGAGGTCGATCTTGTTGATCGCGACCACGATATGGCGAATGCCGAGCAGCGAGGCGATGAAGGAGTGCCTTCGGGTCTGCGGCAGAATGCCCTGACGGCTGTCCACCAGCACGATGGCAAGATCGGCGGTCGAGGCGCCGGTCGCCATGTTGCGGGTATATTCCTCGTGGCCGGGCGTATCGGCGACGATGAACTTGCGCTTGGCGGTCGCGAAGAAACGATAGGCCACATCGATGGTGATGCCCTGTTCGCGCTCGGATTCCAGCCCGTCGACCAGAAGCGCGAAGTCGATATCCTCGCCGGTGGTGCCGTGGCGGGCGCTGTCGCGTTCGAGCGAGGCAAGCTGGTCCTCGAAGATCAGCTTGGTGTCGTAGAGCAAGCGGCCGATCAGGGTCGACTTGCCGTCATCGACGGAGCCGCAGGTCAGAAAGCGCAACAGGGATTTCTGTTCCTGATCGGCCAGATAGGCGATCATGTCGCCGGAAACATCCTCGACCATCAGAAATACCCCTCGCGCTTTTTCTTCTCCATCGACCCGGCTTCGTCCTTGTCGATCATGCGACCCTGGCGCTCCGAGGTTCTGGCCGTCAGCATCTCGCGCACGATCGCCTGCAGGTCGCTGGCATCGGATTCGACCGCGCCCGTGAGCGGATAGCAGCCGAGCGTGCGGAAACGCACCATCTTCTCGGTCACGGTTTCATCCGGGCCGATCGGCATGCGCGCGTCATCGACCATGATCAGCGCGCCGTCACGTTCGACAACGGGACGTTTCGCCGCAAAATAGAGCGGCACGATCGGGATATTCTCCTTCATGATATACTGCCAGATGTCGAGCTCGGTCCAGTTCGACAGCGGAAAGACGCGGATCGATTCGCCCTTGCCGACGCGGGTATTGTAGGTCTTCCACATTTCCGGGCGCTGGTTCTTCGGATCCCAGGCATGCTGCGCATTGCGGAACGAGAATATCCGTTCCTTGGCCCGCGATTTCTCCTCGTCGCGCCGCGCACCGCCGAAAGCGGCATCGAAGCCGTATTTGTCGAGCGCCTGCCTCAGCCCCACCGTCTTCCAGAGATGGGTATGGGTATTGGAACCATGATCGAAAGGGTTGATGCCTTCCTCGACCGCTTCCGGGTTGACGTGAACGAGCAGGTCAATGCCGAGATCATCGGCCATCTTCTGCCGGAAATCGTACATCGCCTGGAACTTCCAGGTGGTGTCGACATGGAGAAACGGAAAGGGCGGCTTGGCCGGATAGAACGCCTTCATCGCCAGATGCATCATCACCGACGAATCCTTGCCGATCGAATACAGCATCACCGGTCTGGAGAAACTTGCCGCGACCTCGCGGAAGATATGAATCGATTCCGCCTCCAGTCTCTGCAAATGGGTAAGGGCCATTGAATTTTCCCAAGCGTACTGAACGAAGCCGTTCACGTTGAAGGTGGCCTATGGGTAAAGGTTCGGCGGTGGAAGTAAATGTCAATCCGTCCAATGATTCCGGGGTTATTGGAAAAAAATCCTACGAACAGCCCCCCTCACGCTCAGCAAGATAAAGGCACTATGCGGGAATGGCGAACTTTGCGCTATACTCTTGCGAAAAGGCTAGAACCGACAAACCCACACGGATGAGCAAATCCGAAAAAACGTAACAATTAGGACAATCCGCCAGGCGCGGCGCGATTAGAGTGATGCACTGAGTGAATCATCAAAGGAGGAGGCTGATGGGGATTTCCGCCAGGGGGCTGCTGATCGCCCTCGCCGTTTGCGTTGCGACTGCGGCCCAAGCCGAACCGGTGACCCTGAAACTGGCCGTTGGCGTGCAGGATGCGACGGTTTGGGCAAAGCAGGCCCAGACCTACGCGCAAAAGGTTGAGGAGCTTTCCGACGGCCAGGTTAAGATCGAGCTATTTTATGCCGGACAGCTTGGCTCTATGGGCGACACGCTCACCAGCGCCCGAGCGGCAGGATTGACATGTGGTCCGGGTCGCTGCCGGTGCTTTCGAGCATCGTGCCCGAGTTCGATACGCTGATGCTCCCCTTCCTGTTCGACGATGATGAACAGGTCGTATGCGTGGTCCCCAAGCTGACGGAACCCGCCCGGGAGGCGGTGGGCCGGAAATTTCACCTTCTTACTTTTGCCCCCGTGGAACATCAGGGCATGGTCGGGACCGTGCCGCTGGTATCGCCGGACCTGCTCAAGGGAAAGAAAGTGCGCTCTGCGCCTTCCAAATCGTCGATCAATTTCTTCCAGTCGATCGGCGCCACACCCATGCCCCTTCCGGCCGAAGACACGCCTTCTGCGGCAAGTACGCATCTGGTGGATGCCGTCAACTTCGGGCTGACCTATGCGATGGCCTCGGGATTGACGCAGACCCTGCCTGTCTTCACCCGGGCGGACGTGCTCTTCAGCCTCGGCGCCGTCATCGTGTCTCCGCGAAGCTGGGCGAAGCTTGATGACCAGCAGAAAGCCGCCTTGACCGATGCCCTGACAGTGATGGACTTCGGCGCGAAACTGCAGGAAATTGATGCCTTCGAAAAGACGATGGCGGAAAGACTGGAGCAAGCCGGCGGCACAGTCGTCAGCCTGACTCCCGACCAGCAGCAGCTTTGGGAAGATGCCGCGCGCGCCACCTGGGATAAATCCCTGAGCGAGCTTAAAGGCGATGCCAAAGGGTTTTTCGGGACCATCCAGAAAGCAAAAGCGGATTGTGGCTCATAATGCCTGAAACCAGAAACAGGAAGGCGCGCCGAAAACTGCGCGCCCTTTCGTTTCTTTAAAAGAAAACGCTGATGATCCGCATAGTCCAACACGTTCTGAATGCCGTATCGACCATCGAGAAAGCCATCGTCGTCCTGACCTTCTCCGCCGTTCTGGCCTCCCTGTCGATGGATATCATTGGACGCGAAGTATTTGCGCATGGCGTGTTCGGGGCATCCAAATTTGCGGTGTACGCGCTGATCCTGTGCGCCATGGCGGGTTTCGGACTGGCGACCGCCAGCGGCGCGCATCTCAGGCCCCGGTTTCTTGATTTCGTCACGCGGGGCCGCGCCGAAGCGACCGCGCGCCGCGCCGGCCGGGTGGCGTCAGCGGCCATCCTTCTGTTTCTGGCGTGGGGCGCCGTCGATATGATCTCCTTTTCCCGCATGATCGGGGAGCGCGATCTCACCCTGGGCTGGCTGGTCTGGCCGGTGCAGATAATCCTGCCCGTGGCGTTTGTGCTCTCCGCCTTGCGCCATCTGATCTATGCGGCCTTTCCTGAACTGAGCCCAGCAGAAGAGGAGCAGATGGAATGATGGCCCTGCTTCTTCTCGGGGTCGCGATCCTGCTTCTGATCCTTCGCGTCGAACTGGTGCTGATCCTGATGTTCGTGGCTGGCGCCGCCCAGCTCATCTGGGGCGGCGGCGCCCTCGAATATTTCCTTCAGGACATGTGGGCGACGATGGACCGCGAGCTGCTGCTGTCCGTGCCCCTGTTCATCCTGGTCGGCGCGGTGATGGGCCGCGGCAGCATCGCCGAACGACTGGTGGCGGTCATGTCCGCCCTCACCCGCCCCATTCCCGGCGGCCTGGCGGTGGCCACGATCCTGTCATGCGCAGTGTTTTCGGCGATTTCCGGTTCCTCCATCGTCACAATGCTGGCGGTGGGCTCGGTGCTTTATCCGGCGCTCACCGCGAATGGATACTCAAGGTCCTTCGCAATCGGGGCGCTTTGCGCCGGGGGAACGTTGGGCATCATCATCCCGCCCTCCCTGCCGATGATTCTCTACGGCGTGGTCACCGACACCAATATCTCGGATCTATTCCTGGCCGGGATCGGCCCCGGCCTGCTGCTGACCGGCGTGTTTTCGGCCTATGCCATGGCGCGCAACTGGTCCGTGCCACGCCAGCGGTTCAGCATGAGCGATCTGGGCGAGGCCATTTTCCGCGGTATCCCTGCCCTGCTGATGCCGATCATTCTGCTCGGCGGGATTTACAGCGGCTACTATTCCCCCACCGAAGCAGCCGCCGTGGCGCTTCTTTATGCGCTTGTCGTCGAGGTGCTGTTCTTCCGCGAACTGAAATCCCGTGACTATGTCGAGATATGCGTGAAGTCGGCGAAACTGGTGGGCGCGCTTTTCCCGCTGATCGCCGTCGCCGTTTCCCTCAACCTGCTCTTGGCCGAACATCGCATCCCGAACCAGATCATAGCCTTCATGACGGAGCATGTGCACAACGAGACTGCGTTCCTGCTGCTGACCAATGTCATGCTCCTGCTGATCGGCTGCTTCATGGATACGGCGTCGGCCATCGCGATCACCGCACCGTTGTTGAAGCCGCTGGCCGAGGCCTATGGCGTCGGCAGCACGCATCTGGGCGTGATCATCGTCCTGAACCTCGAAATCGGCATTCTCACGCCGCCGCTCGGGCTGAACCTGATCGTGGCGATGACGGCCTTCAAGGAAAATTTTGGCTTCGTCTGCCGCGCTGCCATACCTTTCGTGCTTTTGATGATCCTGTGCCTTCTGCTGGTGACCTTCCAGCCATGGATAGCGATGGCGCTGGTCGGTTCGCGGTAAGTCGTTTCCCTCCAGCCGGGCTGTCGCTGCCCAAGGATTATCATTTACGGGATTGTACGGATTGTATCTATTGTTACATTCTCCCTCCAGCAAGCATCGAGGGAGTACGATCATGGCAGAGAGTGTTGCCCGGCTTTTCGAGGAATTCAGCGACTCGCACCAGTTTCTGAAAGAGATGACCGCCGAACAGAAACAGCAACTCGTGACGATGGCCTCGGTGAGAACACTCGCGAATCGTCAGGTGATCGCCACGCTCGACGCGCCCACGGACGGGATCTATTTCATCGTGCGCGGCAGTATCAGGCTTGAGAACATCGGCGAAAACGGAGACCGGTTTCTCTCCGGTGATCTGCTGGCGGGCGACGTTTTCGGGTTCCTTTCCGTGATCGATGGCCAGACGCCGGACCATTTCGCCTCCTCGCACGGCGAGAGCACGACCGTCTTCATTCCGGCCGGTCAGTTCCGGAATTTCATCTACTCCGATATCGGTCTGACCAAGCTCATGCTTGAGATCGTCTGCCGACGGCTGCGCATGGCGCTGATAACCCTCAACCGCTTCGCGCCCGGCAGCCTGACTGCCCGGGTCGTACGCTGTCTGTTGACCTATGTCGACCAGCGCGGCTTCCGGTCGAAAAAGCCGGAGCGAACACAGATCGCGGTCAACCAGTACGATATCGCGGCCATGCTCTCCGTTTCCCGGCAAAGCGTCCATCGCGTGCTCAAGGAGCTCGAAGCGAGCGGCATACTGTCGATCGGCTACAATTCCATCGAAATCCGCGACCTTCAGAAATTGAGGGCCCTGCAGTAGGACTGCAAGGCACATCGCGGAAACGCTTTCCAGCGCGCCGCCTCAGATCGCAGCCCGGAAGGCCGCCAGTTTCTCGGCAATACGGGACTGAAATTCCGGATTGGAGAGCGGGATTTCCTGTTCCAGCGCCAAAAACGCGTCGATCAGCGCGGTAGCGACGATGACGCCATCGGCCACGCTTGCCACGCCCGCGGCCATTTCCGGCGTCTTGACGCCGAAGCCGACCATGACGGGGAGTCGGACCTGCCGGCGGCAGCGTTCAACGGCTTCGGCAATCGCGTCCTGCGAGGCCGAGGGGCCGCCGGTGGGGCCAACTACCGGTATGCAGTAGAGAAAACCGCCAAGCCCCGGATGGTCCGCGGCAAAATCCTTGGCCTCCAGCGTCGGCGCTGCCAGCGGGATCATGTAGAGCCCATGGCGGGCGAGCGCCTTCAACAGATCGCCGGCCTCGCGCAGCGGCAGGTCGGCGGCGATGATGCCGTCGATCCCGGCCTCGGCTGCCTTTTCAGCGAACCGTTCGTAGCCGAGCGCGATGATCGGGTTGGCATAGCCCATCAGCACCAGCGGCGTCGTGTCGTCCTCCTTGCGGAAAGCGGTGCAAAGCTCGAAGGTCTTCGAAAGATTGCCGCCGGCCGCCATCGCGCGCCGGTTCGCCTTCTGGATCGTCGCCCCGTCCAGGATCGGGTCGCTGAATGGGTAGCCGATCTCGATCAGGTCGATGCCCGCCTCCACGAATGTCTTCAGCCGGGCAAGGCTCTCCTCGAAGGTCGGGTCACCGCCGACTGTGAAGGTCGCGAACGCCGTCCGCTTTTCCTTCCTGAGACGGGCGAACATGGCATCGATGCGGTTTTCGCGTTTGTCGGTCTTGCGCGCCATATCAGTCGTCCTGCCAGAGAATATCGATATCCTTGTCGCCCGAAGACGGCGCCATCACCACGACCGCTTCATGCGGCTCCATGGTGCGCGCCGCATGCTCGGCGGCGGCGAGCGCGTGGCCCGCCTCCAGGCAGAGGAGCACGCCCTCGGTCTCGGCAAGCCGCCGCACGGCGGCGCGGGCCTCGCCGTCGGTCACCGAGACGGTCTCGACGCGGCGGCGATGGACGAGATCGGCAAGCTGCGGCGCGGAGCCCGGATAGGCAAGCCCCGGCGCGATCGAAGCGGCCGGCAATATCTGCCCTTCCGCGTCGGAGAGAACCAGCGTCTCCGCTCCGTGGAAAATGCCGCGCTGGCCGTGCGAGAGCCGTGCGGCGTGGAGCGCGCCCGGCCCGCCCGTGCCCGCCGCTTCCACCGCGATCAACCTGATCGAGAGGTCGTTCACGAAGGAGGAGAACAGGCCGATAGTCGAGGAACCGCCGCCGACGGCGGAAAACACCGCCGCCGGGAAGATGCCGCCCTCGATCAGTTGGAGACGGGTTTCCTTGCCGATAACCGACTGGAAGGCCGCAACCATCTCCGGATAGGGATGCGGGCCGATCGGCGCGCCGGCGAGATAGGCATCGGTGTCAGAATGGCCCATCCAGTGGCGGATCGCGGCGCTGGTGGCCGCGCTCAGCGCCCGGTCGGCATCGTCGACGATTTCGAGCTTCGCCCCGAATAGACGCATCTTCTTTACCGCCGCGGGCTGCCGGGCAGCATCGCGCGTGCCCATATAGATGGTGCAGCCCATGCCGAAACGGGCGGCGGTGGCGGCAGCCGCAATGCCGTTCTGACCGGAGCCGGTGTCGGTGACGACAGCGGAAAGCCCCATGCGCTTTGCCAGCAGGCACTGGCCGACGGCCGAATTGGCGTAATTGCCGCCGTTGAAGGTCAGGTCGTCGCGCTTGAGCACGATCCGCGCGCCGCCGGGACGCACCGGAAAGGCCGGGATATCGAACAGCGGCGTCGGCCGGCCGACGAAGCGGTTGAGCAGGAAGGCCAGTTCCGTGTGAAAGGCGGGATCGGACCAGGCCTCGCGATACGCCGCCTCCAGCCTGTCGAGCACCGGGAGCAGGACGGGGGCGACGAACTGGCCGCCGAACGTGCCGTAGCGGCCGGGCCGCGCCTCCCGCTTTTGCATGCGCGCCATGTCAGCCTCTTTCCTTTCCGGCGCGGCGCACGAGCACGGCGGCGAGAATGATGGTTCCGGTGATGATGTCCTGCAGGAAGGTGGAGACGCCGAGAATGGTGAGCCCGTTGCCGATGACGGCGATGATCGCAGCCCCCACCAGCGTGCCCGGCACATTGGCCTCGCCCTCGCGAAACGCGGTCATGCCCAGAAACACGGCGGCATAGGCCGACAGCAGATAGCCGCCGCCACCCGTCGGCCCGGCCGAGCCGATGCGCGCGGTGAGCAGAATGCCGACCAGCGCGGAAAACACGGCGGAAACGACAAAGGCGAACATGGTGTTGGAAACGATCCGCACGCCCGCAAGCCTTGCAGCCTCGCGATTACCGCCGATCGCGTAGAGCCGCCGCCCGATCTCGAACTTGTCGAGGATCAACCAGGCCAGGATCGCGATCCCGATCAGCCACCAGGTCAGCGTCGGCAGGCCAAGGGTGCGTCCGCGACCGATATCGCGGAAGGCAGCGGGGATGTCGCCGAACAGCGTCGCGCCCTCACTCAGCCAGAAGGTGATGCCGCCAACGATGGTGCCAACCGCGAGCGTGGCGATAAAGGACAGAACCTCGAAGCGGGCGACCACGAAGCCGGAGACCATGCCGAACACGGAGGCCGCCGCCAGCACGATAACGCAGGCAAGCGACGCCGGGACGCCGGCCTTGAAGAGCACCACCACGAGAATCCCGCCGAAGGACACGATCGAGGCAGTCGAAAGGTCGAACTCGCCGACCGCCATGACCACGGTCGCGCCGATGGCGACAATGGCGAGCAGGGTCATCTGCTGGGTGATGTTGATAAGGTTGTTCGCCGAGCCGAAGGCGTTGGGAGACGCGATGGAAAAGGCGATAATGATGACGACAAGCGCGGCAAGCGTGCCGTAACGTCTGACAAGGCCGGTCATGCAGCGGGGTCTTTCCGTGATTGATGTTGAAAGGCGGCGTCGATGATGCGCTCGGGCGTGAGCGCCGCGCCGGCAAGTTCCGCGGTCACCTCGCCCCCGGCCATCACGAGCACGCGGGCGGAAAGCGCCAGCAACTCGTCCATGTCCGAGGTTGTCATCAGCACCGCCGCGCCCTCATCGGCGAAACGGCGGGCGACCGCGTGGATTTCCGCCTTGGCGCCGACATCGACGCCGCGCGTCGGCTCGTCCAGGATGAGGAGCCGGATCGGACGCCCGAACCATCGGCCGAAGAGAAGCTTCTGCTGATTGCCGCCCGACAGCGTCAGCGGCTTGGCGAAGGGCGATCCCATCTTGACCGACAGCGCCTCGCGCACCTCCTGCGTGCGGCGCCTCAGCGCGGCAACGCTGGTCCATGGCAGACCGGATGATGCCCGCACCGAGGCCAGATTGGCAATGGCGAGGTTTTCGGCGATCGTACGGTTCACGATCAGCCCCTCATGGCGGCGGTCCTCCGGCACATAGGCCCCGCCGCGCTTGATCCGGTCGTCGATGCGTCCGGGGCGAAGCGGTTTGTCCTCAAGGCTGATTGCGCCCGCGCCGTGCGAAGTCGCGCCCCAGATGATCTTCATCAGCGACGAGCGCCCCGCGCCGACAAGCCCGTAAAGGCCGAGAATTTCTCCGGCCCGGATGTCGAAGGAAACGCGCGAGCCGTGCGTGCCGAAAGGCAGATCGCGAACCTTCAGCACTGTCGGCGCATCCACCGTCATCGGCCCCGGCGTCAACCGCACTTCCTCGCGGCCGGACATCAGGCGCACGAGACCGGCGCGGTCGATATCGCCGATGGCCCCTGCCCCGGCGGTCGCGCCGTTTCTGAGCACCGTGAAACGGTCGCAGATTTCCATCACCTCATCCAGCCGGTGCGAGATGAAGACGACGGCGACGCCGCGTTCGGCAAGCCGCGCCACGGCGCGGTAGAGCCTGCGCGCCTCGCCGTCGGACAGCGAGGCCGTGGGCTCGTCCATCACGACGAGGCGCGCGGGTTCGCCGATCAGCGCGCGAATGATCTCGACAAGCTGTTTCTGCCCGGTCGTCAACCGCGCTGCCGGCACGTCCAGCGGCAGGTCGGGCGCGATATCGCGCGCGGTTTCGGCAATCTCGGCGGCCATCTTTTTGCGGTCGATGAACAGGCCGCGTTTGGGATAGCGCCTGCCCACAAAGGCATTTTCCACCGCGTTGAAATGCGGCACCAGGCTCAGTTCCTGATGAATGAAGCGAAAGCCGAGCGCCTCGGCATGGCGGACATTCTCGATCTCGACCGGCTTGCCGTCGATCCGTATCTCGCCCGCATCCGGCGCGATCAGGCCGGAGAGCGTCTTGATCAGCGTCGATTTGCCGGCGCCGTTTTCGCCCAGCAGCCCGTGCACCGAGCCCGCCTCGACCGCAAGGTCGGCGCCGGCAAGCGCGCGCGCGCCGCTGAAGCGCTTTTCAAGCCCTTTGATGCTCAGCAACATGTTGATCATCCTGCGAAAGGTGAAAGGCGGAGCCGCCGCTGCCGGCGACCCCGGTTTCGAAACGGCCCGTCAGGGGCAGGTCACGCCAAGGGTTTCCGGCGTGATCATCACGGCGGGCACATAAATCTCATCGCTTTCGGCAGCGCCGCCGGCGAGGATCTTCTCAAGCTCTTCAGCGCCAACCGCCGCCATGCCGGGGAAGTCCTGACGGAAGGTGGCCTTGAAATGGGTGCAGGACTTGATCATGTCGACCGCCTGCTCATTGCCGTCAATGCCCATGATGATCAGCTTGGACTCCGGCAGCTCCGATTCCGTCGCCAGTTCCGCGCCGATGCCCGGATCGTCGAAGGCGGCCCAGACGCCGTCGATCTGGTCGCCATATTGCCGCAGGATGTTTTCCATGGCGATGCGACCGTCATCGACCGGGCCCGGCACCTTGACGAAGTGATCGGCGATCACCTTGATATCCGGATATTTTTCCAGCGTGGCGTCGAGACCGAGCTCGCGCTGATGCACGCCCGGATGGGCGGAGTGGTAGAACTTGACGATATTGCCCTTGCCGTCCAGCGCCTTGAAAAGCGCCTCGGAAAGCTGGGTGCCGAGCTCGAAATTGTTGGAGGTGACGTTGACGTCGACATCGTCATGCTTCGAGCCGTCGAGCGAGATCACCGGAATGCCGGCCTCGGCAGCCATGGCCACCTGATCGCCGACTTGGCCCGGATCGGTCGAGATCAGCACGATGGCGTCGGCCTTGGCATTGACCGTGTCTTCCATGCGCGAGGCGAGCTGGCCGAAATCGTTGCGGGTGTCGATGATGGTGACATCCCAGCCGCGCTTCTCGCCTTCCGCCTTGAAGCTCTGCGCCATCTCGTTGGTCGGGATCGAGCTGATATAGGGGGTGAGAATGGTGACGTCCGTCGCGAATGCGGCGGTGGTGCCGGCAAGTGACAGCGTCAGCGCCGCAAGGGTTGTTCTGATCAGTCTCATGGTCTGTTCCTCTCGTTTCTTTGCTGCATGTGTGACCCGTTAGCGGAGCGGGTCGCCCGTATCGATGATTCCGATGGGTTTGAGTGCGTCTATGGCCTTGGTGTAGGCCTCGAACATGCGATCATAACGGCGCGCGCGCTTCGGGTCTGGCTCGAAGACGGTCTGAACCGAGGTCATCGCTGGCACCGCCTCGGCAATGGTCGGGAACGCGCCAACGCCGACGGCGGCCATGATGCCCGCGCCAAGGCAGCCGACATCATTATAGGAAAACCGGTGGAGGGCCACGCCGAGACAATCGGCGCGGATCTGGCTCCACAGATCCGACCGCGCCCCGCCGCCGCCGTAAAGCAGCCAGTCGGGGCGATAACCCGCAGCCTCCGTCAATGAATTGAAAAGCTGCCGGGCCGAAAGCGCCACGCCTTCCAGCACCGCCAGCGCGAATTCCGGTCCGCTCGTGCGGCTGTCGAGGCCGATGAAGGAGCCACGGATATCGGCGTTCCACAATGGAGCGCGCTCGCCTTCCAGATGCGGCAGGAACAGGATCGGCCGGCAGTCACGATCGGCTTTTGCGGCCAGTTCGGCGACGTCTCCGGGTTCCATGCCGACAGTACGGCTCCACCATCTGAGCGAATCCGCGCCGCTCTGGGTCGGGCCGGCATTGACGACCAGATCATCGACCGTTGCGAAGGTCACGACGCCCGGCGCGCCGATGCGCTTAGACCCGGCCAGCGCCAGAATTTCGCTGGTGCCGCTGACATACATGCCCTGGCCTGCGCGGAACACGCCGCAGCCGAACAGATTGCCCCAGGCATCCATGGTGCCGACGATCACGGGCACGCGGCGGGCATGGCTGCCAAGCTGCATTTCGCCGGCGATGTCGGTGAAGAAACCGAGCGGCGGCAGCCGTTCGGCAGCGCCCTCGACGCGGGCGATCAGCGGATCGATATAGGTAAGGTCGAGACCGACATGGCCAAAGGACGCGATCGGATCGGCAACCGCCCTCCCCGTCAGCCGCAGCAGGCAGTAGTCCTTGGGCGACAGCACGTAGCGGGTCTTTTCCCAAAGGTCGGAATGATGCTTTTGAAACCACATCATCTTGGCGAGCGCATGGCTCGCGCCGATCGGCATTTCCGCGCCCCACCAGGCCTTCTTGTCCTCAGCCGAAATTGTCCGGTCCAGCGCCTCGGCCTCGCGCGCGGCGCGCACGTCCTGCCAGACGATGGCGGGCGCCAGCGGTTCGCCGGCCGCATCCACGAACACATCGGTATTGACCTGGCTGCAAAGCCCGACGGCCACCACGCGGTCGGGATCGCGACCGACGAGAAGCCCGTCAATCGCATCACGCACGCCATCGAGCCAGTGCTGCGGGTCCTGCTCGACAATGCCTGGGCCGGGCCGTTCCGTCGGATAGTTCCGGCTCCAGTGATCGACAACCGCGCCGCCGAGCGTGAACAGCCCGGCCTTGACGGCGGTAGAGCCGATATCGAAGCCGATCACATAGGAATCGTCACGCATCGAGCCCGCTCCTCAGGTCACGCAGCAGCATTCGCAGCGCATCGCCGCCGGCAAGCCCCGCGCGCAGCACCTGCGACCCGACGATCACGCCATCCGCGCCAAGTTCCATCGCCTGTCGCGCCTGCCGGCCGCCCGAAATGCCAAAGCCGAGAAGGATTGGCCGCGTCGCGCCCCCCGCGCGCAATTGCTTGATGCGATCCGCATTGCCGGGATCGAGCGTTTCGCGCGGTCCGGTCGCGCCCGCATGGGCCTGCAGCATGATGTAGAAGCCGGCCTCACGCGCGCGCTCGATGGCCTTTTCATTAAGAGGCAGTGACAGAAACGGCGAGAGCGCCACGCCGTTCTCGGCGGCGGACCGCTCCAGCCTTGCCGCAAGCGGATCGCCATGGTCCGCGACCACCAGGAGGCTGTCGAGCCCGCGCCACAGATCGCTGTCGACAAGACCCGGATGGGCCGGATCGGCATAGGTCATCAAAAGGGCGCGCGGCGGATCCCGAAATTTCGCCAACCGCTCCAGCACGGCATCGAGGTCCGTCCGCCAGCGGCCGCGATCGGCGCGCTGCATCGACTGGCGCACATCCGGGCCGTCGAGGAATGGATCGGGCGAGGCCATGCCGATCTCGATCACATCAACGCCCTCGCCGGCATAGATGTCCAGAAAATCGGGGGAAACCTGCGCGTCCCCGAGCGGGAAGTAGCAGCTCAAAAGCGGCCTTTCCGGCAGGGCGCGACCGCGCACCCTGGTTTCCTCAATCTCTGTTCCGGCACTCATCACCAATCTGCCTTCCTGCGCATTTTCCGATCTGCCGCCTCCGGGTCATTGCAGGGGAAGATGCGGCAATGTCATGCGATTGTCATCCCGCGCGCGGGGTTTCAAGCGCACCGGAGAGCGATTTATGCAGGATGTGGATAAGGCAGCGGCTTCAGTGCGGGCTCTTGCTGTCCTCGGACGGCAGCGCGTCGAACAGGGCGCGATAGGCGGAGGAGAAGCGGCCGAGATGGCGCATGCCGACGCGCCGGGCGGCCTCGCCGGCCGACAGCCCGTCCTCGACGATCAACCGCCGGGCTTCCTCCATGCGAATTCGGGTCAACATTTCATAGGGCGTCTTCTGGTAATGGCGCTGGAAGCCTTCATAGAGGGCCCGTTCTGAAACGCCGATCTCCCAGGCGACAGCAGACATCGACAGCCGTTCGCCGAAGCGGGCGTGAAACAGGTCCATCACCCGTTTCACATGGCGCGGCGTGGCGCTGAGGCGATCAGGCACGACGGACTGGCCGTTCAGATAGGGAATATTGCCTAAAATCAGGTCGATGATGCGATCGGTGATCGCCTCGCGATGCGGATCGTCCTCGTCGCCGCCCTCGGAAAGATCGGCCGCCAGCACCTGAAACGCCTCCAGGAGACGCCTTCCGTGGACGGTTTGCAGATCGATCAGCGGGTCGAACACCGGTGCCTCAGCCTTAGCGCGATGGGTGAGCCGCGCGATCCGCTGTTCCAGTCGGCAGCGGTCGATTTGAAGCATCCACTGGCGGGTGGCGGCCTGCCAGCGCGACCGGAACCGCGGCCCGGGCGACAGGAGCAGCGCCTGACCGGGGGCGGAGCTGATCTCCTCCTTGCCGAAATCGATCCGCACCCCGCCGCTCAGCGGCATTTCCAGCATGTAAAATTCTTCGAAGCCGGGGGCACTGACCTCGATCTCGGCGCCGTATTCGAGGCGGTTGAAGGCCCCGCAGGCCGTCTTCACGGCATGGTGGCGGAAGCCGACCTCGCGGCCGGCATAGACCTCGAGGCGATGATCGCAGAACGACCGGGTCATGTAGTATTCGGCTTCGAGCGGGTCGCTCGCCCGATAGCTCACCGTGTTCTCGAAGTCCAAAACCGTCCCCTCCAGGACATGCGGCCCCCTGCCGCGACAGACGATCATATTGATACAATGCGTGGCATCAAGTCCACCGTGGCGGATGCGGAACACGGCCGCGCTGTCGTCCGGGGCCCAGGGCGGAGAACGCTTCCTCTGTGGGGAACAGAAGGGAAGGTCATGCCGCCCTGGATGCCGGCACAAGGCCGGCATGACGGAGGTGGAGACCCTGCCCTTAAGCGGCAAGCCGTGTCAGATAGGCATCCGCCTCTTCGGGAACCGCGAACCACGGGAAGAAATCGCGCGGATCGTTGAAGCCGTTGGCGATGCGCTTCGCCAGCTCCGGATAGGCCTGGGCCGAGCCCATGATGTTGAGCACATGCGGCGGCGGCGGGGCGAGCAGCGCGTTGGTCCAGCCGACCACGAACTGCGCGTAGGCCCAATAAGCCTCGAAGGTGGCGACCATGAAGGCCTCGTCGAAGGCCTTGTCGCCATGGGCGAGGATGGCGTCGAGATAGCATTTCGCCGCCTTGGAGGCGTTGTTCGATCCCTGCCCGGTGATCGGGTCGTTGAGGCAGACCGCATCGGCCATACCGAGAACGATCGCGCCTGACGGCAGACGCCCGACCGGCTTGCGCACCGTGGGCGGAAACGCGCCGGCGAGAATGCCGTTGTCGTCGGTGAGCGCGATATCCGTGTTGCGCTCGGCTTCCCATGGCAGGAAGGTGTCGAGAATCCATTTCGACTTCGCCAGATGATCCTCCGGCGACACCACGCCCTTCCAGCAATCCATCGGTCCGCCGGGAATGCCCTCGAACACCATGATGTCGCACGGGCCGGTCGTGGTCAGCGCCGGGAAGGTGAAGTATTCGCCGACCGTGGGGATGAGATTGAAGCTCACCGCCGAGTGATCCGGGCGCGGGGCCATGCCGGTGACATAGGTCAGCGCCAGCGCGCGCTGCGGCCGGTCATAGGGCGAGCGTTCGGCGTCGCGTTCGAACATCTTGGCGATGTCGCCCTTGCCGGCGGCGACGATCACCAGATCGCTTTCCTTCGCATAGGTCTCGAGATCGTCGAGGCTTGCGTCATGGATGACCATGTCGCCGCCGAGGCGGGTGAATTCCTTCATCCAGCGCGGGATCTTGACCCGCTGGTCGACGCTCTGGGCGTAGCTGTCGAGCTTGCCGTTCCAGTCGATCGCCTTGACGCCCGGCGCATCCGGCGCGGGGACGGTGAAGTTGATGGAATCGACCGTCGGACATTCGGCCTCCCAGAAATTGATGCCGAGATCGCGCTCGTTCTGGAGTGCGGCATCAAACATGCACTGGCTGGAAAGGACCTTGCCCTTTTCAATTTCCTCGCCGGTGCGGTTCTGGACGATGCGCACCGCGTGGCCGGCCTTCAGAAGGCCGATGCCGAGCTGGAGGCCTGACTGGCCGCCGCCGACAATGGTGAAATGTTTCGTCATGTCATTCCCCTTTTCGTGGATTGTTTGTTGTTGCGGTGTCAAAGCGTTTCCAGGAAAAGTGGATACCGGTTTTCCGTCCGGAAACGCGTGAAGAAAGGCTGAGAGCGCGTTTCGATCTGATCCAATCAGATCGAAACGCGCTCTAGTCCATCAGCAGCGGGATCGCCGGTTCGGCCTGTTCCGGCCCCATCGCTGTGTAGCCGCCGTCGACGCGGATATCCGTGCCGGTGATGAAGCTCGCGCTGTCGGAAAGCAGGAAGGCGACCGCCTCGCCGACCTCATCCGGGCTGCCGGTGCGCCCGAGCAGATGGAAGGGCTTGGCGACGCTATCGGCCTTGGCGCGGGTGTCGTGCGTCAACTCCTGCATGATGTTCGACCATGTCCAGCCGGGCGAGACCGCGTTGACGCGAATGCCCTCGGGCGCAAGATCCATCGCCTGGTTGCGCGTCAGTTGCAGGATCGCGGCCTTGGAGACCGGATAGACCCAGCGACCGGTCTGAGCGACGCGTGCGGAAATCGAACCGAAATTGACGATCGCGCCCTTGTTTTTCGCGAGATGCTCGCGCGCGGCCTGCATCAGCATCACCGAGCCGACAATGTTGACGTCGAGGGCTGCGAGCCAGTCGGCGCGGCTGGTTTCCGCACCCTCGTCCAGATAGGTACAGGCGACGTTGACGAGATAGTCGAGCCGACCGGTTTCCTCGACAGTCTTTGCCACCAAGGCGGCGATGTCCCCGTCCTTGGTGATATCGGTGGCGATGAAGCGCGCGCCGGTGGCCGCCGCCGCCTTTTCGCCGGCCTCGGCGTTGATATCCGCGATCACGACGTTGATGCCGTAGCCCGCGAGCACCGTTGCGATGCCCTGGCCGATCAGCGTTGCGCCGCCGGAAATGATGGCCGTCTTTCCGTTCAGACCTTTCATGATGGCTTCCCCTTTATTGTTGCAAGAGATTTCGAAAAATCAGGCCGGCGATGCCGCCAGGCAGGTCGTCAGAAAAGCGCCGTCGCCATAAAGCAGCGGCGGGGCCTCGCCTTCGGCGCAGCGCGTCGCGGCAACCCTGCCGATCAGGATCATGTGGGTGCCGAAGGTAACGGTTTCGGCGAGCCGGCAATCGAAGCTGACGGCGGCATCGGCCAGCACCGGCGCGCCGGTTTCCGCAACACCCCAGTCGCCGACCGAAAACCGGTCCTCGCGTTGATGGCCGGTGCGCCCGGCAAAGGTTTCGGCAACCGCTTGCTGGGCGGTCGCCAGCACGTTGACGGCGAAGACGCCGCGCTGTTCGACCACCGCCGCGATCGAGGTCTCGCGATTGACGCAGGCCACCAGCGAAGGCGGATCGGTCGACAGCGAGCAGACCGCCGTCGCGGTGATCCCGCAGCGCCGCCCTTCGGCATCCAGCGATGTGATGATGGTCACGCCGCCGGCAAGACGTCGCATGCCGGCCCGGAAGAGTCCGCTTCCCATATTTTCGTTCCCGCGATTGCGAATGGATTTCCCATTCATTTTATGTTTAAATTAATCATCCGCCGAACTTGACGAACCGCAATCCGGATTGCGCAACGCCTTGTCCGTTTTCGGCAGACGTGCCTTGTTTTCGATTGGGAAGCCCCCGATGATCGCTGCGCATGCCACACCTTTGAAGCATCATGGTCTCGTCGATACGAAGAGCGTCGACGAGGCGCGCGACGCGATCGGCCGCATCTTCTGTCCCCATTTCCTGACCGTGCATGACAGGCGCGCCGGCGGTTTCCACGCCGTCCACAACGCCGTCGAGCAGCCGGGCTACTCGGTCAATTTCGTCGCCTACGGGGCCGAGGTTGAAATCGATCCGGGAGAACTTTCCGATTTCTTTCTGCTGCAGCTTCCAGTCGCCGGCGCCGCCCATGTGCGTTGCGGCACGCGCGTGACCGAGGCCGAAGCCGGCCGGCGCGCCTCGCTGCTGTCGCCGACGCTCGCCTCGCGCATGGTCTGGCGCGAGAATTGCGAAAAGCTGATCGTGCTGATGCGCCGCCGCGTGGTCGAGGACTTCTTCGAGACGCTAACCCATCGTGCGGCGACGCCGCTCGAATTCGAGCCAACGGTCGATCTGACGACCCCGGTGGGCGCCAGCGTCATGTCCCACGCCCGGCTGCTGTTTGAGGCCGCGGAAGGCGGGGCGGCGCTGCCGGATTCCTACCGCGTCATGCTGCGCGACGGGCTGCTGTCGCTGCTCCTCACCGGGCTGGAGAACAACCGCTCCGAAATGCTGCACGCCCCCGCCGCCGCGGCGGGTCCGCTATCGGTGCAGAAGGCCGACGAGTTCATCCAGTCGCGCGCCGCCGGTACGATCGCGATGGCGGATATCGCCGCCGCCGCCGGCCTGCCGCTGCGCACCCTGCAGGATGCCTATCGCAAGGCCCGCGGCCACACCCTTTCCGACGCCGTGCAGAAGGCCCGGCTGCAGAAATTGCGCGAACTGCTTCTCAAACCCGGTCCCGGGCTTTCCGTCGCCGACGCCGTGCTGGCCTCCGGCTTCGGCCATCTCGGCCGCGCCGCCTCGGCCTACCGCGCAACCTACGGCGAAAGCCCCTCCGAAACGCTGCGGCGGACGCGATCGGCCTGAGCACCGTCCCGGCCAAAGCTTGAGCGTTCCAGCAGCCAGTCGGCAAGCGCTCTGGCGGCGCGACGATCCATGCCGTGCTGGGACAGCGCCAGATAATAGACGGAAGCATGGTCGATCCGGATATCGGACAGGCGCACCAAGTCTCCGCGCGCGAGATAGGGCTCGATCAGCGCTTCCCGGCAGAGCGCGACGCCGAGCCCGCTCAGCGCCGCATCGCAGATCAGCGCCGAGCCGGAGAAGAACAGCCGACGCCCCTCGCCGTCGGCCTTCCCCTCCATGCCGGCGGCAGAAAGCCAAGTGCGCCACATCCGCATGTCCTCGTCATGCAAAAGCGTGGCCCGGGCGATGTCGGCTTCGGTTCTGATGTTGTGGCGCGCCTGGTATGACGGCGCACAGACGGGAACCGCCGCTCCGGCTATGATCGGCTCTGCGCCCTCGGGAATATGTCCGTCCAGCGAAAAGCCGATCATGAGGTCGGGTTCCGGGCTCACCGGCTGGTCGGAGATATGCTCCTGAACATAGACGGAAACATCCGGGTGCTCCGCCATGAAGGCTTCGATTTCGGGCAGCAGCCAGTTGGGAATGACGAAACGCAGCGCGGCCACCGAGACCGGCAGCTTCTCGCGCATGGTCAGCCGGTCGATCTCGTGGCGGATCGCGCCGAAGCTCTCGTTGATGACCTGCGCCAGGCTGTCGCCCGCCTCCGTCAGCGCCGTTTGCCGCCCATCGCGGCGCATCAGGCGGATGCCGGCCCAGTCCTCGATCTGCTTCAGTTGATGGCTGACGGCGGAATGCGAGACGTTCAGAACCCGCGCCGTCGCCGTCACCGATCCGCTCTGGTGGAAGGCTTCCAGCGTCTTCAGCGCCCTCAGCGGCGGCAAGCGGTCCTGTGCCATGTGGACTTCTCCCGATTCAGGCAAAGTTATGTTAGATTTATAGACGAGAAGGGGAAATTTTGTACTTTTTTTGTCGAATTTCTCACCGTAGCCTGTCGTTGATCCGTTTTTCAGCTCTGCCGTTTTCGAAGGCATGGCAAACCGGCCGGAGGCACCGAGGATGACCAAAGCGACAACGGGCGACCGCGCGACACTCCGGCTGGCGATGGCGCAGATGTGCTCGTCCAACACCCATGCGCGCAATATCGAGATTGTCACGGGACTTGCAGCCGAGGCCCATGCGGCGGGCGCGGAACTTCTGGCGCTTCCGGAGGCGTCCGGCATGGTCAACAAGGATGTGGCGTCCGCCCGCCTTTCCGTCACCGACGAGGCGCGCGATCCGTTTGTCGCCGCCTGCCGTGAACTCGCGGCTAAATACGGGCTGTGGATTCACACCGGCTCGACGCCGCTTGCGGGCGCGGATGGCGGCCGTTTCTCCAACACCAGCCACCTGATCGACGACAGCGGCGCGATCGTCTCGCGCTACGACAAGATCCATCTTTTTGACGTCGACCTGCCGGGCGAGGTTTCGCGCCGCGAATCCGACCGCTATGCGCCGGGCGGAGAGGCCGTGCTCGCCGAAACACCATGGGGACCGTTCGGCATGTCGGTCTGCTATGATGTGCGCTTTCCGCATCTCTACCGCGATTATGCCCATGCCGGCGCGACGATCCTTTTCATCCCGTCGGCCTTTGCAATGTCGACGGGCGAGGCGCACTGGCCGACGCTGCTGCGCGCCCGCGCCATTGAGAACGGCTGCTATGTCGTGGCAGCGGCCCAGTGCGGCCACCACGATGACGGGCGCGAGACCTGGGGACAGTCGATGATTGTTGATCCGTGGGGCACGGTCGTGGAAGACATGGGCAAGCGCATCGGGCTTGCGGTCGCCGATCTCGACCTTTCGAAGGTCGAGGCGACCCGTCGATCCATCCCGTCGCTCGCAAACGAGCGCGACTACAGGTTTGAACCGGCGGCGATGCGCCGGGGGCGGCAGACCGCCTGAAGCATCGCGACAGCATCGTTAGCAAAATGGCGGGCAAACGGCGCGCCGGAACAAACGAATTTCAGAGGGATCGCACATCATGTTGAAACGCAGAACGCTACTGACGACCGCCATGCTTGCCCTGGGCGCGGGCGTATCGCCGCTTGCCACGGCGCCAGCCTTCGCGCAGGAGGACGCGCGACCGGATTTCGCCTTCGCCGTCGACAATCTGTGGTCGACGCTCGACCCGGTGATCGGCCTTTCGACCACCGGCGGCCGGGTCTACGGCAATGTCTTCGACACGCTGGTGAAGCGGAACTATTTCGAGGACCCTGAAGGCAACACCATCATCCCCGGTCTCGCCACGAGCTGGGAGCAGGTGACGCCCACCACCTGGCGGCTGCACCTGCGCGAAGGGGTGACTTTCCAGAACGGCGATCCGATGACCGCCGAGGACGTCGCCTTCTCGCTGTCCGAGGAGCGCCTGTGGGGCGACGAGCCGCTGGCGCCGCGCGGCAAGAATTATGCCCGCGGTCTCGTCGGCGTCACCGTCGTCGATGACTATACGGTAGACCTCGAGACCGCGTTTCCCGATCCGACCTTCATCAACCGCCTGACGACGCCGATCGGCTACGTTCTGCCGAAGGACTATTATGAAAGCATCGGCACCGAGGCCTTCGGACAGAAGCCGATCGGAACCGGTCCTTACATGATCACGGATTTCGACCCGTCCGACCATGCCGTGGCCGTCGCCTATGACGATTACTGGGACGGCGCCCCGCCGCTCAAAAGCGTGACCTGGAAGATCGTGCCCGAGTTTTCGACCCGCTATGCCGGCCTCGTCTCGGGCGATTACGACCTGATCATGAGCGTTCCGATCGACCAGATGGAATCGGTGGAAGCAACCGACGGCATTCATCTGGTCGTCGATCAGATCGGCAATTATCCGATGTTCGCCTTCAACACGCTCACCATCGAGGGTATGGACGACAATCCGCTGGTGGACGCTAACCTGCGCAAGGCAATGGTGATGGCGATCGACCGCGACGCCATTACCGAGGCACTCTGGAACGGCATGACGTTCACGCCGACGCCGTTCAACTTCCCGGAATACGGCCCCTATTTCGATCCCGACCGCAAGGCGACCTACGGTTATGATCCCGAACGCGCGGCCGAGCTCCTCGAAGAAAGCGATTATGACGGCGAGACGCTGACCTGGAACATCGTGCGCGGCTTCTATCCGAACTACGAGGCGGCGGCCGAATACATGGTCGAGATGTGGCGCGACATGGGCATCAATGTCGAGCTCAACATCGTCGACAATTTCTCGCTCGCCTATCAGCGCCCGTTCCACATGCTCAACATGTCGATGTCATCCGAGTTCACCGGCGACCCCTACCGTCCTCTGTGGCTGGACTGGGGACCGTCTTCGAGCCGTGTCACCGCCGCCCACCGCACCTGGACCCCGACCGAGGCTTTCCTGGAGGATGGCGAACGGTTCGAGCGGGCACAGACCTTCGAGGACAAGAATGCCGCCTATCTCGATCTCGTGAAGGACTGGGAAGACGTCACGCCCGGCATGTATCTGTGGCGCAACGTCCAGACCTTTGCGATGAGCGACAAATATGAGTGGGATCCGGGCAGCTCGCAGCTGACGATCTTCACCAGCGACTTCCTGACGATCGAACCCTAGGAAACGCCGGTGGCTGACAGTCAGACCGACCTGCTTGAAATCCGCGGCCTGACGATAGCGCTGCCGGAAGGCGCGGACCGCGACCATGCGGTCCGTGGCCTCGACCTTTCGATCCGGCCGGGCGAATGCGTCTGTCTCGTCGGCGAGAGCGGTTCGGGCAAGTCGATCACCGCGCAGGCCCTGCTCGACATGCTGCCGCGCGGGCTGAAGAAGACCGAAGGCGAGATCGTGTTCGAGGGCGCGCCGCTTCCCGTCGGCGACCGGTCGGCGATGCGCCGCATCAGGGGCGACCGGATCGGCCTGATCTTTCAGGAGCCGGCGGCCACGCTCGATCCGGTGATGACGGTCGGAAAGCAGATCGAGGAACTGCTGCAGGTCCACGGCATGGGGTCGGCGCGGGCGCGCCGAACCCGCGCCCTGGAGATGATCACGGCCGTGCGGCTTGCCGATCCCGAGCGCATCCACAAATCCTATCCCCACCAGCTTTCCGGCGGACAGGCCCAGCGGATCGCGATCGCCATGGCGCTGGCGCTGAAGCCGGCGCTCTTGATCGCCGACGAGCCGACAACCGCGCTCGATGTGACGACGCAGGCGGAAATCCTGGCGCTGATCCGCGACCTGCAGCATGAATTCAGGGCCGGCCTGCTGTTCATCACCCACGACCTTTCGGTCGTCGCCGACATCGCCGACCGGGTGATGGTGATGCGCGAGGGCGAGGTCGTGGAGACCGGCACCCGCGATGAAATCTTCGAAAAGCCCAGCCATCCCTACACGATCCGCCTGCTGGAAAGCCTGCCGCGGCCGGGCGCCAAGTCCTCGGGGCCGGACGAGCCGGTGGTGCTGGAGGCGCGCGATATCGCCATCACCTATCATCAGCGCGACGGCGTTTTCGGCAACCGCGCCATAGAGGCCGTGCGCGGGGTATCGCTCACCCTGAAGCGCGGCGAGACCCACGGCCTTGTCGGCCAGAGCGGATCGGGCAAATCCTCGCTGGTGCGCGGCATTCTCCAGCTCGAGCCGCTCTCCGGCGGAACCGTGATTCTCGACGGCACGGATATCGCCGCGAACGGCATGACGCGGGCCATGCGCAAACGCATCCAGCTTGTGCAACAGGACCCGTTCAGCGCGCTCAACCCGCGCCAGAAGGCCGGGTGGAGCGTTGCCGAGGGCGCGCTGATCCACGGCGCGACCCGGCAGCAGGCAGCCGAACGCGCCCGCGCGATGCTTGCGCTGGTCGGCCTGCCGGAACAGGCCTTCGACCGTTTCCCGCATGAATTTTCCGGCGGCCAGCGCCAGCGGCTCTGCATTGCCCGCGCGCTGGTGGTGGAGCCGGAAATTCTTGTGGCCGACGAGGCGATCTCGGCCCTCGACGTTTCGATCCAGGCGCAAATCCTGGCGCTGTTCGCCTCGTTGCAAAAGAAACTCGGTTTCGCCATGCTGTTCGTGACCCACGACCTGCGCGTCGCCGCCTCGATCTGCGACGCCGTGACGGTGATGTATCACGGCGAAGTGGTGGAACAGGGACCGGCCTCGACGGTGCTGGTAATGCCGGCCCATGACTACACGCGAACGCTGCTCGACGCGGTTCCAGACCGCGCCGGACGCGCGACATCGTCGCTTTCGCACGCCGCACGCGTCACTGCCACGGGAGGCGATCCCTCATGACCCGGGTCATACTGTTCCGCATTCTGCGCTCGCTGGCGACGCTGCTGATCGCGGTGACGATCGTGTTCTTCTTCATCCGCCTGTCGGGCGACCCGGCGCAGGCGCTCGCCCCGCCGGATGCGCCGCCCGAGGTGGTGGAGGCCTATCGCGTCAAGCTGGGGCTCGACAAGCCGTTGCCGGTGCAATATGTCAACTACGTTCTCGGCCTGTTTCAGGGCGATTTCGGCTATTCGATCCACACCGGAAAATCCTCGCTGACGCTGTTTCTCGAACGGCTTCCGGCAACGCTGATGCTGGGCGGAACCGCGCTTGCCATCGCGGTGATCTTCGGCATTTCGATCGGCGCGATCGCCGCGCTCAATCGCAACAGCTTCATCGACCGGCTGGTGATGGGCTTTTCCGTCTTTGCCTTCGCGATGCCGAACTTCTTCTTCGGCCTCGTGGTGATCCTGACCGGCGCGCTGGTCTTCGGCGTGTTCTTCGGCGCGGCGGCCAACGGCCAGATTTCGCTGCTTCTGTTGCTGCCGCCGGCGGCAACCTTGGGGCTTGCCTCAATGGGCGCCTTCGCCCGCTTTACCCGATCCTCGCTGCTGGAGACGATCAACCAGCCCTTCATGATGGCGCTCGAGGCGCGCGGCGTGCCGGCGTCGCGGCGGCTGTGGCGGCATGCCGCGCCCAATGCCGCCATACCGATCGTCACCATGCTCGGCCTCAGCCTCGGCAGTCTCGTTGCCGGTGCGGTGGTGACGGAGCAGGTCTTCGCATGGCCGGGCGTCGGGCAATTGCTGGTGCGCTCGGTCGCCACCCGCGATATCGCCGTGGTGCAGTTCCTGGTGCTGGCCGTCACCTTCTCCATGACCTTCGCCAACCTCGCGGTGGATATCCTCTATTCGTTTCTCGATCCCCGAATCCGGAGGGCTGCGTCATGAGGACCTTCCGCGATATGCCGCTTGCGGTGCGCATCGCCATCGGCTTCGTCATCCTGTTCGTGCTGTTCGCCCTGTTCGGCGGCTTCCTGACGCCCTACGATTTCCGCCAGACCTCACTGCTCGACCGGTTCGAGCCGCCGGTCTTTCTCGGCGGCACGTGGGACCATGTGCTTGGCACCGACGGGCGCGGCCGCGACCTGCTGGCCCGCCTTGCCATGGGCGCGAAGGTGACGCTTCTGGTCGCGATCTTCGGCACGCTGATCGGCGCGGTGTTCGGATCACTTCTGGGTCTGATCGCGGGCGGGCGGCGCGGCAAGGCGGATACGCTGATCATGATGGCGGTCGATGTCCAGGCCTCGGTCCCGATCATCATCATCGCGCTCTTCGTGCTGGCGCTGTTCAAGAGCAGCCTGCTGCTGATTGTGATCATGGTCGGCTTCAGCGGCTGGGAAAATTACGCGCGCCTGGTGCGCGCCTCCACGCTTTCCGTGCGCGAACGCGGCTATGTCACCGCCGAACGCGTGCTGGGCGCGTCCTCAGCGCGGATCTATCTGCGCTACATCCTGCCCAATATCTTCAATGTCATCCTGGTGCAGTTCACCATCAACCTGCCGCTTACGGTGCTGCTGGAGACGGCGCTGAGCTTTCTCGGCCTCGGCGTGCAGCCGCCGATGACCAGCCTCGGCCAGATCATGAGCGACGGCCGCGACCGGCTCCTGACCTCGTGGTGGCTCACCATGTTCCCCGGCGCCATCATCTTTTTCCTGGCGCTGTCGGTATCCGTCGTCGGCGACTGGCTGCGCGACCAGCTTGATCCGACGCTGCGCAATGCCGGTCGTCGTGGAACCTGATCCGCTTCTTCCCTTCCGACAACAGAATGAAAGTGACCACCATGCTGATTGACGCGCTCACCACGGGCCGGGGCCTTCCCGCCATCGAACCGAAGCTGTGGGACAATGCGCGCCTGAGCGGCGTCTATCGTTCCGAGCATCCGCACAGCTACTGGAGCAACGGCCTGTTTCCCGCCGGCTTCCGCCTGACGCTGACCATGCGCTTTGCCGAGAATTTCCTCGCCTATGAGGGCGTCAACGACACCAATCCCGACAAGCTTTACATCAACAAGTTCGATGCGACGCTCGACGACAAGCCCGCACCGATTACGGGCAATGCCCGCTATAACGAAGTGCGGATCCGACAGCTCAGCGACCGCGAATTCCAGGTGCTGGAACAGCTCGACGGCGACGTGATCATCGGCCAGTACTGGTGCTTTTCCGAGGACGCGTCGACCCTCATGCGCTGGGGCGTCGGCAAGGCCCCCGATGGCGGATCGAAGGCCTTCTTCGAGACCTTCGGCCGCGTCGCAGACTGACGTCCGCCGATCCAGGCCGTAGCCCGACCTGAATAGGATAGGCCTTTTCCTCTGCTATCTTCGTGAACGCGCCTGGCCTCAGCGTCCTGGCACGGGCGGACGCGGCTGGGTGATTTTTGTAACTGGATCTGATGCTTGCCGAAAAGCCTGCGGCAAACTGAGCTATTCGGCCAACAACAAAGACTGCGGCCCCTACACCGCTGACGTAGCCATTCATAAGAGCGCAACGAGCGCAGGGGCCGCAGCCGAGCGCTCGTTTCACGGGCGAACCGTCCGATTTTTCACCCGATGCCTCCCTTGCCAAAAGAAAAGGCCCGATAGAGCCGCCCACCGCTGCGCAGCATGTGGCGGGCAGAGCAGTATTCACATTACACACGGAATGCACTTGTATTTTTATTTTAACAAATGTATTCAGTGATTGGCCGTTGGGCGTTTTACCCCTCCGCCAGGAGGGTCGCCCGTAAGAGCGGCGAACACGATCGGGAGGAAAATCGATGAAGAAACTCACCGCTTTGCTGGCGGGACTGGCTATTGCTATGCCGCTGGCCGCTGCTGCGCAGGACGCAGCCGGAACCGCCACGAAGGACAGCTACCGCTTTCTTATCGTGCCGAAGGTCGTCCATCCGTGGTTCGACAAGGTCAATGACGGCGCCCAGATGGCCGCCGAAGCGCTGAAGGCGCAGACCGGCGCGGATATCGAGATCGTCTACTCAGCACCGCAGACAGCGGACGTCGTCCAGCAGGTCCAGATCGTCGAAAGCGCGATCTCGACGCGACCCGACGGCATCGCAATCGATCTGCTCGACCCCTCGGGCAATCGCGGCTCGCTCGAAGCGGCCCAGGGCCAGGACATTCCGCTGGTCATCTTCGACTCGATCCCGCCGGAAGGCATGGCGATCCCCTATATCGGCTCGGATTTCTGCGAACAGGCCAAGATCGCTTCACGACGGCTGGTCGAGGTGCTCGGCGGCGAAGGCGAAGTCGCGATCATGATGGGCGTGCCGACGGCGCCAAACCATTCGATCCGCGCCGAGTGCCACCGCGAGGTCTTCGCCGAGCATGAAGGCATCGAGGTTGTTGCCGAAGGCATCGACAATGACAGCATCGAGACGGCGCAGCAGCAGGCCGCCGCCATCATGCAGGCCCATCCGAACCTGAAGGGCTGGGTTGCCTCCGACGCCGCCGGTCCGATCGGTATCGGCCAGGCGATCATCGAAGCCGGAAAGCAGGACCAGGTCACGCTCGTCGGCCTCGATAACCTGCCGGAAATGCTGGACATGATCCGTTCGGGCGTCGCCGACAGCTCGTCCGCCTCGCAGCCCGAGCTTCAGGGCTACTGGTCGGTCATGCTGCTCTGGGCCCAGGCCACCGGCGCGCCGGTTCCGCAGTATCTCGATACCGGCAATGCGTTCCTGACCAAGGACAATGTGGACGGCTGAGCCGTTTGCCGCGGCCGGTCTTGCGCCGGCCGCATTCTCCGGGCCGCAGATGCGGCCCGCGTTCCTTTCAATGCCACGCGATGGATTGATCGGAAACATGCTCAGGAGGACACATGACCTACCTCAAGGCACGCGGCCTTGGCAGGGTTTTTCCCGGCGTGACCGCGCTTGACGACGTCGATCTCGATATCGAACTGGGCCGCACCCACATTCTGGCGGGCGAAAACGGCGCAGGAAAATCCACGCTGGTGAAGATCCTGACCGGCTCAGACCGGGCGACCACCGGCACGATCGAAATCGATGGCAAGGATCCCGTCAATCACCCGGAACTCTTTCGCAATATTGCCTATGTGCCGCAGGAACTGTCGCTGTTCGCTGATGTCAGCGTGGCGGAAAACCTGTTTATGCCCTTCGATCGCACCGGCCACGGCCCGTTCGTGAACCGGCGGCGGATGGAGGCCGAGGCGCAGACCTATCTCGACCGGTTCGGCATCGACGCAAGACCGTCCGATCTCGTGCGCCACATATCGGTGCCCGACCAGCAGCTTCTGCAGATCGCCCGCGCCTCGACCAACAAGGACATGAAGGTCCTGATCCTGGACGAGCCGACCTCGGCTCTGACGGCCCGCGAAGTGGCGCGGATTTTCAAGGTGATCCGCGGATTTCTCGACAGCGACCACGCGATCGTCTTCATCTCGCACAAGATGGAAGAGGTCTTCGAGATCGGCGACGACTACACCGTTCTGCGCAATGGCCGGAACGTGGATGCGGGACGGATCGCCGATATCGACGAGACCGCGTTGATCCGCGCCATGTCCGGCCGCGAGGTGGCGATTGACGAGCACTTCCGGCCAAACTGCCCCGTCAGCGACACGATCATGACCGTCGAACACCTGTCGGGTCACATGTTCGACGACATCAGCTTCAGCCTGAAACGCGGCGAGATTCTCGGCTTTGCCGGGCTGGTGGGCGCGGGCCGCTCGGAACTGATGCAGACCATCTTCGGCTTTCGCAAGGCCTTATCCGGAAAGGTTGAGGTCGAAGGCCGCAAGTGGCGGTTGAATGACACGGCGGCCTCGGTCAATGCCGGCATGCTTTACCTGTCGGAGGAGCGCAAGCATCACGGCATTTTCCCGCTGCTGTCGCTGCGCGAGAATATCGGCATCTCCGCGTTGTCGCTGACGTCCGGCGCGGCCGGCATTGATTTCGGCAAGGAAAGCAAGCTCGTGCGCCGGGTGATCGACGATTACGACATCCAGGCCTCAAGCCCAAGCCAGCGGATTTCCAACCTTTCCGGCGGCAACCAGCAGAAGGCGATCATCGGCCGGGCGATGGCGACGACGCCGCGCGTCCTGATCTTCGACGAGCCGACAAAGGGCATCGACATCCGCACCAAGGCGGAGATCTACCGGATCATGAAGGAGCTCGCCGAAGACGGCGTCGGCATCATCCTGATCTCCTCGGAGATGACGGAACTCAGGCGCTGCGCAAGCCGGATCATCACCATGCATGGCGGCCGCATCACCGGCGATTTCGATGCCGCCGCCACCGATACCGAAACACTGGTTGGCGCGATCTTCGCGACCGGCGCCGGGTCTGAGGCACAGACCCCGAACGAGGCAGAGGCTTCCCATGTCAACTGACAAGACCACTCAATCCCGCGCGCCGTCGGCGCTTGCAATCCTGGTCCGCAATCCGCTCGCCGGCGTCTTCGTGGCGCTCGTCGTCATCTTCGCCGTTTCGGCTTTGATATCGCCCTACTTCCTGTCGGGCTACAACATGTCGGTGATCGCGCGCGGTCTGGCCTTTGTCGGGCTGGTAACCATCGCCCAGTCGTCGCTGATGATCCTGGGCGAGCTGGACCTTTCGCTTGGCACCATCGGCGGCCTGTGCGGCGTGGTCTCGGGCATGCTGATGGTACAGGCCGGCCTCCCCTGGGGCATGGCCCTGGTTCTGGCGCTGGCGCTGGGGATGGCGCTCGGCTTCCTGAACGGCTTCCTGGTCACGACGCTCGGCCTGCATTCGCTGGTGCTGACGATCGGTACGGCCGGCATTTACGGCGGCGCGATTCTGGTCCTGACCAAGGGCGTCGCCATCACCGGCATTCCGCAGGGCATCCAGTTCCTCGGCCGGGGCGATGTCTTCGGTCTTCCCGTCCCCTTCCTCATCATGCTGGTTGTGCTGGTCATCGCGCTGTTTCTGACGATGAAGACGTCGATGGGCCGCTACATGTACGCGATCGGCAACAATGCGGCGGCAGCCCGCATGCTCGGCATTCGCGTGGACCGAATCCGGATTCTGGTCTTCACCTTCGCCGGCATGCTGTCCGCGCTTGCCGGACTCCTTATGGTGGCGCGGCTTGGAACCGCCCAGCCCTCGATCGGGCAGACCTGGGTGCTTGCCCCGATCGCCGCGGCGGTGATCGGCGGGGTGGCGACCACGGGCGGCGTCGGCTCGCCGCTCGGCGCGATCTTCGGCGCCTGCATCATCGCCATCATCGAGAACATCATCGTGCTCTTCGGCGTCTCGCCCTATTGGCAGGGTGTCGTGTCCGGCGCCATCGTGGTAATCGCGATCTCGTTTGACGCGATCTCCCGCCGCTATCTTCGCCGCGACGGCGCATGAACTGACAAAGTGGAATTCAAATGACCAAGACCAAGAAACTCATCAACGCGCCCGAAGATATCATCCCGCAGCTGATCTCGGGCATGGTCGCGGCGCATCCCGACATGCTGATGCGCGAAGGCGGCACGGGCCGTGCCATTGTCGCCGTGGATGGTCCGCGCGACGGCAAGGTGGGCATCGTCGTCGGCGGCGGCTCAGGACACGAGCCCGCCTTTGCCGGCTATGTCGGGCGCGGCCTTGCCGATGCGGCCGCGGTCGGCAACATCTTCGCCTCCCCCTCGCCCGAACAGATCCTCGATGCGGCCCGCGCGGCCGATGGCGGCGCGGGCGTGGTTTTCCTTTATGGCAACTATACCGGCGACGTGATGAACTTCACAATGGCCGCGGAGGAGCTTGAAGCCTCCGGCACGCAGGTGCGCCAGGTGCAGGTGGCGGACGATGTCGCCTCCTCCCCGAAGGATCGGCGCGCGGAACGGCGCGGCATTGCCGGCGACTTCTTCGTCTTCAAGATCGCGGGCGCGGCGGCCGATCTCGGCGAACCGCTCGCCCGGGTCGAGGCGCTGGCCCAAAAGGCCAATGACGCAACGCTCTCCATGGGCGTGGCGCTCGGCGCCTGCTCCCTGCCCCAGACCGGCAAGCCGAATTTCGAGATCGGCGACGACGAGATGGAAATCGGCATGGGCCTTCACGGCGAGCCGGGCGTGCGCCGCGAAAAGCTGGCCCCGGCCGATACGGTGACAGACGAACTGATGGAGACCATCCTCGGCGAAATGGCCCCCGCCAAGGGGGATCGCGTTGCCGTGCTGGTCAACGGGCTCGGCTCGACCTCGCTGGTCGAGCTCTACATCATATTCGACCGGCTCAAGCATATCCTGGACGACAGGGGCATCGAGATCCATCATTCGTGGGTTGGCGAATATGCAACCTCGTTGGAAATGGCGGGCGCGTCCATCACTCTCATGAAGCTGGACGACGAGCTGACGCGGCTTCTCGACCATCCCTGCCGCACGCCGGCCCTGACCGTCGGCGCCATCGAGGGCGCGGCCGCCAGCAGCGCCCGCTCGGCCAGAAAGACGGCGCAAGCCGGCGACAGGGCCGTCACCTCGAAAACCGCGACCAATCTGAAGCGTGAGGGCGCCATCACGCCCGCCATCTTCCGCGCTATGATGCAGCGGGCGGGCGACGAGATCATCGCCGAGCGCGACTGGCTGTCGGAACTCGACGGCGTCATCGGCGACGGCGATCACGGCGTGACCATGGAAATCGGCTGGAAGGCCGTTCAGGGCGCGCTCGCCAATGCCGAGGAAGACGAGACCATCGAGGGAAGCTGCAAGCGCATGGCCAAAGCCTTCCTCGACGCCGTCGGCGCCTCCTCCGGTCCCCTTTACGCGACAGCCTTCCTGCGCGCGGGTGCGGCGGTCAGCGACCGGCTGAACCTCGATGCCGAGGCGCTTTCGGCCTGGCTTGCCGCAGCGCTTCAGGGCGTGCGCGACCGGGGCCGCGCCGAGCCGGGCGACAAGACGATGATCGATGCCTGGGTGCCGGCAGTGGAGCGCGCGCAGCAGGCCGCCGCCAATGGAACGGAGCTCGATGTCATCGACGCCGCGCGGGACGGCGCGGAAGCCGGCATGAAGGCGACGGCGGATCTTGAATCCCGCCGCGGCCGTTCGGCCAAGCTCGGCGCGCGCTCAAAGGGCCATATCGATCCGGGCGCGGCATCCACATGGGTCACGCTACGGGCCATGGCCGCCGCTCTGGCAGAGGCCCGCGCGAGCGCATAAAGACTTTGTTCTTCAGGTTGATGACAAACGTCTCCCATATTCCGGGTCATCCTCGGGCTTGACCCGAGGATCCAGGCCGCCCG